>NZ_CAXTBM010000032.1:0-68701 GCF_964242765.1 uncultured Hymenobacter sp. | reverse complement strand
CGTACTCGGGCGTGTAGGCGAAGTTGGTGGAAGGCGAGCCAGCATTGGTATGGCCACCGACGGCTAAGAAGAGCGTGTTGGTTTGCGCGTCGAGCTGCATGCCATTGACTGAATGGTTTTCCTCGGAGCGAGGCAGCCCGCGCACCAAGTCCACTTTGATCCAGGAGGAGCCCGAGCGGGTCAGGCGCGAGACAATGCCCGAGTTGGTATCCAGGTTCAGGTCGCCCTCCGGTCCGCCAATGCGGCTGTCGCTAGACGAAACATACAGCACCGGGCTGTTACTCGTGCCGGTGACTAGAATGCCCGTGACCTGGCGGGTGGTGACGTCGGGGCTAAGCTGGCCGTTGTCGCTGTGGTTGGGAATTGAATTAATCAGCGTGATTTCCTCAGTGGCCGTCACCGTGTAATCATTAGACGAATTCTTGCGAATGGTCAGGGCCTTGATGATACCGTTTTGCTGCGCGACGTACAAGCGGCCGTCGGGGCCGAACTGTAACGAGGTCGGATTCTCGAGCGTGGCGCCCTTCAAGCCGCTAGGCGAGAACGAAAAGTTGTACTGGGCATTGGCCAAACGTGCCCCAACCAGCGGCTCGGGTGGCAGCTTCGCCTTTTTCTTCTTTTTCTCTTTGTCTTTGGCCGCCGTTGATGGAAGATTAGACGGCTTCGACCGTGACCCTTGCAGTAAGGTACGTGGCGGAGAGGATTGGGCGCGCACGGGAAGAGAAGCGGCTGTCGAAAGGCAGAAGCCCAAGAAAACGGCCAGCAGCAAGTAACCCAGATGAAATGTTTTGTTGAAGTAGCAGTTGAAAATCATAGCAATGGGTAGGGGAGAGAATGGCTGTAAGCGGCAACAAAATGATAATCAACTGCTTGCAGCAGCTGAGTCAGGTAATCAATAGCTTGAGAAGGGGCGGCCGTAATCTAAGAGGAAGGCAAGGCCAGCAGTCGGAAGATGCAGGAGAGCTACCGGCTGGTCAAGCGGTATTAACGGGAAAAAAGTACGGAGCTTAATCCTGATGTCCTCTCTCACTCTCGCTATACTGTAATTTACCAAGGATTTTTGTGAATACCCTAATAAACAGTAAGAGGTTCCAACGTTAAAATTCAATTCGTAATTGAAATTGCATAATTATCTGAGGAGATCTAGGCACCAGTATCATCTAGTGGTGCTCTATTCCCTATCAAGACAGCAAAAACCAGCGTGGGGTCGCGGCATTATCGAAACAAATAGAATGAAACACATAAATAAAAATTAAGTGATTGTACTCCATGCCAGCAGTCTAGGAAGTTTACTCTATATATTCTCATAAAATTTATCTGATTTGCCCAATTTTCAAGTCAACAATACGAGTGCATTCGGCGCGGCTGCCTACGCAACTTGGATTACTGCTCCAGTGCTCCAGCTTGTATTCACTAGACGAGCAAATGGGTGAAATAATAACTTCGTGGACACGCGCTTACTTGACTTTGCTGCTGGTAGCTTCCACTTGGGGTAAATGGTTTCTAGACAGGAAATTGGCAGTAAGGCAAAAGAGGTATCGATGGTCTTTGACAAGCACAAGCCTACACTACCAGGTTATCTTACCCGTTGGGAAATTGAAATGGGTGCACGGTCTATTTATCTAAATGCTGCGAGGCCGAGGTATTGCAAACGACCAATCAAACTAAATAATCAAGAAGAAAAGCGCACCTCGAAGACCGTCCCATTCCTTTGCATGCACATGAATGGCCAGGACTCCGATGGATGAGGTGAGCCTTGCACGAGTGGAGCGTCAGATTTCAGCTTACAGATCAGAAGAGTTAGGAGAGGAAAAGTTACCTACGCATGGTAGCTGGTTAAATCAAGGATGGCCGAACGTCCTGCGTTGAGCAGAAGCCAATTAAAACAGGACAGCCGCTCCCATTACACCAAAAGGCAACCGGAATGTAAAGGAATCCTCAAGTAGATACCAGTCGTGACGAAAGAGCCGTAACCTGGGCTGCGGCTCTTTCTAGTGAAGAAGTAAAAAAGATACTGGGGTAATTCTACGCTTGGAAAGACGGTCGTGCCTTGCGTTTTACAAGCGCACTAGTTGCCTCGGTAGCTCACCCGCCAGATAACGCCCGCCCCGTCTTCGGCAATAAGCAGGGCTCCATCACTGGCCACGGTAATGCCCACCGGGCGACCCCACACTTGCGGGGCTGCCCGCTGCCCATCGTTGAGGTGCCAGCCGGTCACGAAGTCTTCGTAGCCGGCCCCACGACCATCCGCCCCAGCCGTTTCGGGTACACCGGCCGCGTTCATGCGGATGCGTACCACCTTGTAGCCGCTGCCTTCTGCCCGGTTCCAAGAGCCCCGCATGGTTACGAACAGGTCGCCGCGGGCATCGGTGGGAAAGGTGGTTCCGTTGTAGAACGTTAGGCCCAGCGCGGCCGAGTGCGGCCGCAGCAGCACTTCCGGCGTGCGAGTGGTAGCAACTTCGGCCGGTACCGGACCCGGTACGCGCGGGTCGCGGTTGGTGGGGGCCAGGTACACCCAGGGGTAACCAAAGAAGCCGCCGCGGGGAACGGCCGTTACGTAGTCCGGTACCAACTCGTCGCCGAGCAGGTCCCGCTCATTGGAAACGGTCCAGAGCTCATTGGGGCGGGCCGGATTAACATCCAGGCCCTGCGGATTGCGCAGGCCCGAGGCGTAAGTGGTCTGGCCGCTGCCATCGAGATTGAACTCCTGAATGGTGGTGCGGCGGGCGTCCTGCTCCACCGTCGCATTCTGCGACGAACCGATGCCCACGTACAGCTTGTTGTTGTAGAGCAGCAGCGAACGGGCCGGATGCTGCGCCCCACCCGGCAGGTCCGCTAGCTTGGTCGGCGTGCCGGTGGCCTGCGTCTGGCCGCTGGTATAGTCGTAGCGCAACAGGGCACCCGAGCAGGCCACATAGAAATAATTGCCTTGGAAGGCCATGCCCATGGGTCGGTCGAGCACCCCGGCCGAAGCCCAGACGCTGCTGGTTTCGGCTCGGCCATCCCCATCGGCGTCGCGCAGCACGGTGATTTGGTTTTGCATCATCTGAGCCACAAACACGTCGCCGTTGGGCGCTACGGCCATCCAGCGGCCGGTCGGCAGGTCCTCGCGGAAGATATTGACGGCATAGCCCTGCGGTACGCGCAGCTTGGCATCAGCCGGCCGCTCCATCAGTACCTGCGGGTAGTTGGTAGCGGAGGGAGTAGCGAAGGGAGCGGGCAGGTCGGCTAGCCGAATGGTGGTCGTAGTTGGCGTTAACGTTTCGGTAGGAAAGTCGGCGTTCTGCGGATCGGCCGTGTTCTCGTCCTCGTTGCAAGCGCCTAATAGCAGCAACAGGGCACTGGCGAAAAGTAGTGGTCTAGCAAGCATAGGTAAAAAATTGGTGCTTATTGCCTTACGAAAGAAACAGCTTGGTGTTATGGTTTAGTTTGAGTTAGCAGCAAGGCGCCGCCAACAGCAGTCTACGCACCTTATTGGCGGAGTTCCACCTAGAATCACCTGTTTGCAAGGGGGTGGGAAGTGCCCCTGAAAGCACGGTTTCCAGGCCGCTCTACGAGGGTAGTACGGAACCTGCGGAAACCAAACGTCCCCACTGCCAAGCGTCAGAGCAACAGGCCACTCTAGTGCAGCCCCGGCCCGGAGCCGATACCAATAAGTTGGCAGGAAGTCGCCATAAGGAACGACTTGAAGAGGGAAACAATGTCCTCAAGCAGACAGCACCTCTTCAAGCCTGGTATCCCTTCCTACAACGTCTATGGAAAGAGAGCTTTCTGGACTGGGAAAGCTGGACTTTTTGCGTTCAAATAGCGTCCTGCATTGTCTTTCTCTGAAGTTTAGGTGCTGCTTTTTAGGTAGTCATTTTTTTAAAGCTCTCCCGTATGTATATTAGAGTATATATATGTTTAAGTTACCACTAGTATCGGGGGAATGAGGCGGCAGGAGTTGCCTTGCAAAGGGCGAGCAACGAGCGGAATGCGAGGACAATCATAAAGTTCAACTTCTGATTTAGTACGGAGCAGAGCCTAATCTGGCTGGCTTCCACTTCTGAGTTAGAGTCTAGCCATGCCTTATTGCCCGCTGACGCCAACCACTCTTCTAGCTTTCACTCTTGGTCGGCGGGCGAGCGGACTTCGTTCACCCCGGCGCCAACCGAGCTTCCACTTAGGCTCCCTTCTCTTTCAGGTTTATTCGACTTGTGCTGTTAGGAAACCCTTTTTCACAGATCATTCACTTGCCAATCCCCCTGTCTCTACCATGCAAAACAACTCCAGCAATTCTATTGTGTTCGTCACCGGCGCCTTTGTCAGCAGCACGTGCTGGAACGAGTGGAAGGCGTATTTTCAAAGCCAGGGCTACACCTGCTACGCCCCGGCCCACCCCCACAAGGAAGGAATTGCGGCCGCGCTGCGCAGTGAGCACCCGCACTCGTCGATTGCCCACAATAGCTTAACCAGCGTCGTCGAGTTTTATGCTGCCTTCATCCGCCGGCTGCCCGAAAAACCGATTTTAATCGGCCATTCGTTCGGCGGGCTAATACTGCAGCTGTTGCTGCAACAGAACTTGGGCACGGCCGGTGTGGCCATTCACTCGGTACCGCCCCAGGGCGTGCTCACGCTTAAATGGTCGTTTTTTCGCTCGGTTACCCCGGCCCTGGGCTTGTTTACGTCGCAGAAGAAAACCTACCTGATGTCGTTCAAGCACTGGCAATATACCTTTACCAATGGTTTGGACTTGGCCACGCAGCGGGCCACCTACGAGCAGTTTGTCGTGCCCGAGTCCAAGAGAATGTCGCGCGGGGCGCTGACTCAAGAAGCCCAAATCAACTTTGCGCGGCCCCACGCACCGCTGCTGTTCGTGGCGGGCAGCACCGACCACATCATGCCCGCCTCGCTGAATTATTCCAACTACCAGCGCTACGCCAAACACAAGGGTTCCATCACCGAATTCAAGGAGTTTGCCGGCCGCAACCACTTTGTGCTAGGGTTACCGACCTGGCGGGAGAGCGCCGACTTTGTTTTGAGCTGGCTGAGTTACACCATTGGGGCGCCAGCACCGGTCCGCGCACGTACGGCTGAACCCCAACGCTAAGCCAGCTGCTCCCCCACTGCGGCCTGCCGGATTTGTGAGCGCCACTAGTTATCCAACCTCCTATAGGATATTATTTTCTGCCACGGAACATAGCTTGCGTCTTCCTTTAAGGGATTCCGCCAGCCGCTGGCAGGACAGCTTGGCCGTGCTGAACCTGCTATAGGTGAGCCCAACTTCGCTTTGACAACGTGAGGCGCATCCGAAGTTCTAAGCCTATTTCTAGCAGTTACAGGAATCTCTTTTAAGCTAGAAACAAGAACTGATAAAGTTCATGTAGGAGTCTACTCTAAGAAGATTCATTATGCGCAGGCTTGAAGGTAAACGGGAGCGTGTGCGCATTTATCTTACCAGTTCTGCACCTTTCGCCAATCACTTGCTTTACGCCCTCCCTTGCTTGTATGTGGTTTCGCTTGACTGTTTACATGGCCGGGTTGTTTGCCTCCCGTTGGCAGTGATTAGTCGTCTTCTACGCTTGCTTAACCAGCCATGTATCGCCGTCGCGCTGTTCGAGCGCAAAACCATCTTTGAGGTACACCTGCTGCAGATGCTCGTCGAAGGTAGCCGCCCGTTTCTGTCGTTGGGCAAAGGGACCCGGGTTGTCGTACATCTCGCGCACCTCGCTGAGCTTGAAGGCGGCGGTAGGCTGCTTTTCTAAGGCCGGGGCCAACTCCTTTTTCAACCGCTGCTGGGGCTTAACCGATAGCTGATAATCTTCCAGCAAATATTTATCTACTAGAGCTTTATAAATGGCTCCTGCCGGCTTTTTGATTTTGCCTTTACGAAACTGCGCCTCCACGATCCGCACGACGAAGGCAATGTAGCCCACGTCGTACTCGTCGTTTTCCAGTTGGTGGGCGATAGTGGTAATGCTACGCTGACTAACGCCAATCTGCAGCAGCGCCTCGGACCATTCCGCAGCTCCAGGCAACGTCTTTTTTGTAGCAGATGCGGCTAGCTGCTCGAATAGAAACTTGATGCGGGCTACAGTCTTGCCTTCCCGTTCTAGCTCGTAAGTGAACGGAATATCGGTTTCGGCTATTTCGCTTTGCGCTTTATCCAATACCCTGGCTTTGAAGTTGGAGAACCGGGGGTATTCGTGTTCTTCGATGCCGAGGATGAAGCGCAAATCCTCGACGCTGATGGTGCGGCGCCCGAAGCCAGCGTATTCCTTTAGGAGCCAGTAAATCCGCAGCGATTGGGGGCTCTTAAGTTTGAGCACCTGCTGGATGTCGGCTGTGGTGAAGTTGCCACTTTCCCGCAGTTGCAACAGGTAGGGCATGATCTTAGGATTGAAGCTGGCCACAACGCCCCCCAAGTCGGCGCGGTAGCCGGCCTCGGCCATCAGCGGAATGTAGGTGTAGCTAGGCTTGCGCCGGCGCTTACGGGTTTTCTCTTCCAGCTCTTCGATATAGAGCGTAAAGGAGGTCAAGCCCTTACACATCTCGTCCACCTGCTCGTAAGCCGAGCCTCCCCGCCGGTCAAAGACCAGTTCTTCGAGCGGAATGAAATGCTCTTTGAAATCTACGTCGTCGAAATCTATGCGCGAGAGCAAAGCAACGAAAAGGCGCATCTGTAGCGGCACGAAGCTAAAGCGCGCATTGATGAGCGCATTGTGCTGCGCAACTTGCTTCTCGGGAGGGGTAATATCCATAAACAATCAACGTCTTTTTTGTAGCAGATGCGGGGAAGCAACGTCTTTTTTGTAGCAGATAGGCGCCAAGATCAAATTTTCTTACCTAGAAAGTACACGTCTTTCTTGTAGCAGATGGCGCGTAGCAACGTCTATTTTGTAGTAGATGAGGGTTTCAAGAACCTTATTTCCAAATAAGAAACGAACGTCTTTCTTGTAGCAGGTGGAACTCCTCGTCGTCTTTTTTGTAGCAGTTACACGTCCTTCTTGTAGCAGCACCACGTCTTTTTTGTAGCAGCAAACGTCTTTTTTGTAGCAGATGACCCCTCCTACTGTCTCAGAATCAAGTAGATACAGCCCCTATAATACTCTTATAAGGTTAGTATTAAAAAAAAGACTAGTTGCAATTTTTTTAAACGTCTTTTTTGTAGCAGAAATCCAAGGCCGCTGAAGTCTAAAAAAGTTTATTTGTTGTTTGAAATCGCAGTTTTTTATGCTTTTTTATGCCCTTACTTGAGCTTTCGACCTTGTAGCCGGTACTCTTCCTCGGGCGGTAAAGGCTTTTCGGCGCCTTCCATCTTTTCTAGGAAAGCACAAACTGCCGCATCCACCGCTTTTTTAAGCACCAGCCGGTCCCAGTATTCACTTTGCTTGAGCCGCACGTAGGTGCTCCGCCGCAAAAAGGAGCTGAACTTCAACCATTCCTCTTCACTGCTAGCAGTTGGTTTAACGGTTGGTTGCGCAGCTTCGGGTGCTACACTCGGTGCGGGCGGCGAGACAAGGGGGCGCTGCACGCCATAAAGTCGGGCATCGTTAAGCAGCGGGGAGGCGGGCGCGTCTAAGTCGTCCGTAAAACTTGGTTTCTTGGATTGCTTGCTCATACGCGGGCAATAATTTCGTGGGTAAGGGATTCGTAATCGGTGGCGCCGTTGCTGTCCGGGGCCCACTGGTATATGCTTTGCTTTTTGATTTGCGCTTCGGCCAGCGACACGTTCTCGCGGATCGTGGTGCTCATCATCAAATTATCGTCGGCGTACTTCGAGCCGATAAGGGCCACCACATCGTGGTGCAGCTTTTTGCGGTACCGGCTGCTGTATTTGGTAAAGAAGATACCCCCGATCAGTAAGTTGGGGTTGTATAGATCTTTCACTCGTTCGCAGGCCTGAATTAGCTTGTTCAAGCCTTCGTAGCCGAAGTACTCGGGTTGGCAGGGAATAAAGACGGCATTGCAGGCTACCAGCGCCATGTAAGTGAGCGCCGATAAGGAAGGAGGCGTATCCACCAAACAGTAGTCGTAGCGGTCCTTCAACGGCGTTAAACCTTTGCGCAGGATGCTTTCGTAGCCAAGCTGCTGCCCGACCATCTTCTCGAGGTAGTCTAGGTCGGGCGTGGCAGCCACCACGTGCAGGTTTTCGGCTACTGGCAATACGATATCCTCGAGTTGAGCTTTCTTTTCCAGCACTAGCCCCAGGTCCGGATAACCTGCCGGCAGCCGAAACGCCAAAGTCAGGTTGCGCTGCGCATCACAGTCGAGCAGCAATACCCGGTAGCCATCCCGGGCTAGGGTTTGCGCAACACTTAACGTAGAGGTGGTCTTCCCTACCCCGCCTTTGTGATTGGCAAAAACAATAACCTTCATAATCCAAGAAATTCATGGTTGAGATACAAGTATAAGAAAATTAAACTTCCACTACTTCTTGAACCTGCACAGGAAGCTCGAATTCTCCAACAATTTCAACTTCTTTAACAGGTTGCAATTCTTAGACTTCTTAGACAAGTTAGACTTCTTAAACTTCTTTTAGTTAAATGGCTTCCCTGACTTCCTTGTAATCTTCAAGAAGTTGGGGAAGCTAAACTTCTTGAAGATTGCAAGGAAGTCAGGGAAGCCTATATTTGTAGGAGAAGACTCTTTGGTTGCTTCATAAGGTGGATTAACAACTCATTGGCAGCAAGTCACTTTGATTTTTATAATAGCTGCTGACGTGACACGGTAGTAGGGGAGGTAAACGATTAAGAACCCTTGCCAATCAGAAAACAACATTTCAAGCACATCTGCGTCGCTCTTACTTCACTGCTTTGCAAGGGGCTGTCAGTATGCTGCATTCTCAAAGTAATTCTCTACTAATCGGTTTCCTGGCACCCATTACTAGCACGGGCAGAGCAAGGCTACTCTTTCAAGTCAATTAAAACCGGCAATCAGCCGGTCCGAAATCGGCTCCGATTATAGTAAATAACTTTCCCATCTTCTTTGGGCAAGGGGAGAGGCTACGTCTCACCTGTGCGGCAATCACTGAAAAACCAACCGCTGTTGGCAGGCACTGATCCTTCGGCAACTCAACCTTCGGGTATTAATCATCGCCAAAGGAACGCTGACTTTATAGGTATATTTCAATTGCTTGGCCGAGTAACTAGTTAAGGTTGCCGCTGGCCTAGCTTATAAATCAGTGACATTAACCACTACTTATTTCCTTAAGAGAGCCTAGTATATAACCGAATTATCAAAGCAACCTTGCCATTGGGGACTGATTCTTGGCCCCCTAAGAATTAGTGCCGCGAGCCTCAAACGCGGCGTTAAGCACGGTTTTCAAGCAAGCGGTCCTGCTGCGCGTAGGCGAGCAGTCGGCAGACCTGGGTGTGCGAATAAGCTTTACCCTGGGCCGTTAGGAAACCTTCAGCGTTGAGTTGCCGGGCGATGCTCGAGTACGATTGGCCTTGCTGGTGCAGTACCGTAATCAAGCTCAGGGCGTAACGGGTAGCCAGCAAGGCCCGCCGTTTCTGTTGCCGCACGGCGATGCTATTGTGGCGGGCCAGATCCGTTAAGTTAGCAGGCGAGCCCAATTGCGCTCCGCGGGCTTTTTTGGCTTTCAGTGCCTCTTTAGTTCTTTTGGAAATGGTTTCCCGCTCGTGCTGAGCCAGCACGGCAAAGATGCCCACCGTTAACGTATTGGCATCGGGCATGTCGCAGCAGGTGAAGTCCACCCCACTATCGCGCAACGCGAAAATGAAGCCGGCGTTGCGCGAGAGACGGTCGAGTTTGGCAATGAGCAGCGTGGCGCCCACCGCTTTAGCTTGGGCGATGGCGTCGCGCAGTTGCGGTCGGTGGTTTCGCTTGCCGCTTTCCACCTCAACGAATTCGCGCAGGATGAACGCGTCCTTAGCAAAGGCTTGCACTGTGGCCCGTTGGGCTTCCAGGCCCAAGCCAGACGCGCCCTGGCGAGCAGTGCTCACGCGGTAATAGGCCACGAACTTGCGCATCTTTACACTATAATATTATAGGAGAGGAAAATAAAGACGCAGCCCAGATAAACCGGGTCAATGGTCGCAAGATAAAAAGAATGTGTTGAAGGGCCGTACACTTGTTAAACGCTCGTTCAACAAATGTGACAGAGCCGTATCTTGCCCCGTTTTCCTTCCTGATCTAGACTTCACTATGACGCACTACGTCGCCTACTTCCGTGTAAGCACCGCCCGCCAAGGCCAATCCGGCCTGGGACTCGAAGCGCAACAAGCCGCCGTGCGCAATTTCGTCGGTGCCGAGGCGAGCATCGTGGCAGAGTATATCGAAATTGAGAGTGGCCGCAAGAACACGCGGCCTCAACTGCAGGCCGCTATTACCCAAGCCAAACAGGAGGGAGCCACGCTGCTCGTAGCCAAGCTCGACCGCTTGGCGCGCAACGTGGTCTTTCTGGCCACGCTGATGGAGAGTCACGTGCGCTTCAAGGCTGTGGATCTGCCAGCGGCCGATGAGTTTACTTTGCACATTCTCTCGGCGGTGGCGCAGAAAGAGGCCACGGCAATTTCCACCCGGACGCGCGACGCCTTGGCAGCGAAGAAGGCGCGGGGCTTCCAACTAGGCACCCCGGCTAATTTGACTGAGGTGGCCCGAGATAAAGCATTGGCGTCGTTGCAGCGCAATGCGCAGAACAATCTCAACAACCGGCAGGCTGCACAGTTAGCGGTGCTATTGCGAGCCACGGGCGTGAGCTTGCGAGAAATTGCCGTTAGGTTAAACGAGTCGGGATACCGGACGAGAAGGGGGAAGGCCTTTCATCCGATGGGGGTGAAGCGGTTGCTGCCAACGCTGGAAAAAGCTGAAAATAGGGGGGCGGTCTAAGCTTGTACTACCCGAAGACCGGAATCCAGGGTGTATTGCCCCATTGCTCGAGCAAGGTGCCGGTCGCTGATTCAGTTCTTCAGCCGGCCCACCAGTACGAGCTTGAAGGACACAACTGGAGCGAGCGAGGGCTGTCCAGTGTGGCAGTAGAGTGCCTGAGTTTCCTGATAGATAAAACGCCAGTCGACGAGCTTCACTAGTCGGCGGTAGAAATTGTGCGGAAGGTACGCGCTGGGAGAACCGAAAGCGCGTGACCTTTTGATCGGTGAAGTTCTTCTCGTCTTGCATCCTCCGTTCTACGCGACAGCTTTCTAAAGAGGCGGGTTCTGCAACAGCCATTCTAGATAAGGAGACGGGCAATGCACTGAGGTGGCTTGAAACTATACGTCCTATTTCCGTCTGCTTCGTTTAAACTACTTCACAGGAGCGTGTTGGCTTGTTTGTTTAAGGGAGTGGGCACATAGCCAAAATGGCGCGAGAAAGTGGTAGGACCGCTGTAGCCCACTTCCGCCACCGTCGCGACGGTGCGGGCCAGCCCAGCAGCTTGCAGGCGCGTTGCAAGCACACTAGGCGGCTGGGGGGCGATGAACTTGGTTGAGCAGGGCCCTGAGTTTGCGGTGCAGTCGGGTCCGGGTTGTCTCTACTTCGCGGCTAAGCACTTCTCGCTAAAAGTTTCGCTGTCGGGGTACTGCTCGACGGCCTACTGCACTCGCGCTAAAGGCCTGCTCGAACGCATTCGCAATTAGAAAACACGTTGGATGGCTGCGTCCGGTAGTTACTTTATCCTCCTAATTACTTTTCCTTTCAGCTAGCTAAAACAAGTTTAGGAGCATGCACTAACGTAATTATAACAAGATACCATTGTCCATTAAATATAACTATCTATATGTTGCCATTAACTATGAGGATTCAACACTTTGGAACATTTTAAGCTAAGTACATAATTTTGTGCTTTTCTGGTGTTCATCTATCACAACCGTTTGCAAAATCCTACCACAAACGCTTGCATACCTTATCTGCTAGGCTAGTGGCACTAAGTGATGGTGGTCCGTGTAGAATGCTATAGATTTAGATATATAACAGTTGAAATTGACTTTAACTGATACTGCCTAATTCCCACCACTCTTTAAACACTAGTACATGATTGAATTTAGACGCTTACTTTCCCTTGTAGCGCCGTTGCTCTTCAACCTGACACTTCACGGTCAGAATGCCCCGGTTACAGTACAAGCCGAAGCCGGTGCGCTGCGAGATGCTGTTACTACACCCGCAGCCATTACGTTCAACAATGAAGCCGGTACTGGCTTTGTTCGGGTAGTAGGAAATTTTGTTACCATAAATGGCGTAACCCAAAGCCCAAACGCGGATAACAGAGTGCTTACGTACACAGTTACGTTTCCTGGCGCTGGGGTGTATGATTTGTACGCTAGGGTGCGAATAGCCGGACCGACCGGCTTCGACGATGACAGTTATTACGTTCCTAACTCATTTGGTGCCAGATCGGCTTTTGAAACCAGCCGCTGGATAAACATAAACGGCCTAGCGGGCGGCGGGTATACCACTGTTTCGGATGTTGTGGCCGCCGCCGGTACTGCTGCAACCAACGGCGTTTGGAAATGGGTGAGAATGTCAGCTTTTAACGGCACCTCGTTCACGGTACCTGCGGGCAGCCTGACGCAAACGTTTGAAATCGGCAGCCGGGAAAACGGTCTGGACATCGATAAGTTTGTTTTTGGCGCGCAGGGCGTATTCTTCACCGTGGGCAACTTAGATACCGGCATACAAGGTTCTACCACGCCACCACCCCCGCCGTTCGCGCCGC
Source organism: uncultured Hymenobacter sp. (assembly GCF_964242765.1). NCBI lineage: Bacteria > Pseudomonadati > Bacteroidota > Cytophagia > Cytophagales > Hymenobacteraceae > Hymenobacter > uncultured Hymenobacter sp. Next base: position 56,046 of record NZ_CAXTBM010000032.1, on the reverse strand, counting down.
AGGGGCCACCCATTGCTACCGGCAAACCTAAGTTCCTGGGCGGTGCCTACAGCAACGCGCAAGGCGTTAACTTCGACAAGTACTGGAACCAAGTGGTGTCGGAGAACGATGGCAAATGGGGCAGCGTGGAAGGCACCCGGAACGTGATGAACTGGACCGGCTTGGATGCGGCGTATAATCTGGCGAAAAGTCAAAACATCCCGTTCCGCATGCACGTGCTCGTCTGGGGCAACCAGCAGCCAACCTGGATGGAAAACCTGTCCAAGGAAGAGCAACTGGTTGAAATCAAGCAGTGGTATGCTGCTGTAGCCCAGCGCTACCCCGACATTGCGTTCCTGGAAGTAGTGAACGAGCCCACCAACGACCCACCTCGCAAGACAGGTCCCAATGACCAGGGTAGCGGCAATTACATCGAGGCGTTGGGGGGCAACGGTGCCAGCGGCTGGGATTGGGTGATCAACTCCTTTAAGCTAGCGCGCGAGTACTTCCCGAACACCAAGCTGATGCTCAATGATTATAGCGTTGAAAATGTACCTGCCAACACGCAGCGGTACTTGGGTATCATTAATCTGCTCAAGCAGCAAAACCTGATCGACGTAATTGGCATTCAGGGACATGCCTTTTCAACCCGGCCGACTGCTTCGGCCACGCTAACGAGCAATCTGGACTTGCTGGCTACGTCGGGCCTGCCGCTCTACATCACGGAGTTGGACATTGACGGCCTCCAGGACGAGGTGCAGCTAGCCGAATACCAGCGCGTTTTCCCACTGTTCTGGGAGCACCCCGCGGTGAAAGGCATCACGCTGTGGGGTTACCGGCCCGGTCATTGGCGGACGGCGCAAGGCGCCTATCTGGCCTACGAAAACGGCGCCGAGCGCGCAGCCCTGAAGTGGTTGCGGGAGTATGTTAAGCAGACGGAGCTATCCACCATTACCACCGCCACTGCTTTGTCGGCCTCAACTTACTGCGTAGGCAGCCGCCTAAGCGTGCCGTTTACGGTTGCCGGCCCGGTCTCGGCTGACAAGACCTTTACGGCGCAACTCTCGGGCCCCGATGGCAGCTTTGCCACTTTCACTAGCGTTGGCTCGACGACGGCGTCGGCGGCTGGTAGCTATACAATTGCTGCTACTATCCCGACTGCAACGCCAACCGGCACGTTCTACCGCATCCGCGTGGTGAGCAGCACCCCCACGGTACTGGGCAACGCGAACAGCGTTAATCTGACCCTGAAGGCGCTGCCAACTGCTACGCTAAGCGGAACTGCGGCCGTCTGCGAAGGCAGCAGCACTACGTTGCGGGTGGCGCTAACGGGCACGGGTCCTTGGTCGTTGACGTATACCGACGGCACGTCGCCGGTAACGGTGAACAATATCGCGGCTTCGCCTTACACGTTTTCAGTGACCCTTAGCAGCACAACAAGCTACTCACTTACTGGCGTGGCGGATGCCGCTTGTACCGGGACGGAATTCTCGGGTACTGCGGTGGTCACCGTGAATCCACTGCCGGTACCTACCATTTCGGTTACGCCTTCCAATAATGTGTATACGGGCGGCGTAGCCACCAACCTATACGTGGGCTACGGCCCGCAGAGCGTGACTCTCACGGCCACTGGCGGCGTAAGCTACCGCTGGGACGGGCCAGCCGGTTTAAGTGATGTTACTTCCGCCACCCCCGTATTCACAGCGCCTCCAGTTGCTGACAAGTACATCTACACCGTGACGGCGACCAACGAATTTGGGTGCGTTGCTACAGCGCAGGTAACGCTGACGGTCATCGATGTACGTTGCAGTAATAACAATAATGCGAATAAGGTTCTGCTGTGCCGTAACGGCCAAGTAGTTTGTGTTTCTGAAAATGCGGTGGCCTCGCTGCTAGCTGGTCCGCAAGGAAATACTGTTTTGGGCTCCTGCACGCCAGCCGTTGCGGTAGCGCGCCCTGGCAGTTCTGTTTCGGCTAATGAGCAGGTTAAAGGAGTATTTGAAGCGTATCCTAATCCTTTCTCTGAGCGTGCTGTAGTGCACTTCCGCTCACCACAAACCGTGAATGCGCAGTTGCAAGTCTACGATCAGTTCGGGCAGTTGGTAGCTACCCTGTTCAACCAAGTCGCGGAAGCGGGAAAAGACTACGAGATGACGCTAGAAGGCCTTTCGCTGGAGGCTGGTATGTACAGCTGCCGCTTGCTTACCAACGGCAAGATGGAAACAAAGCGTTTAGTCGTAGTAAAGTAACAAGCTCAACACAACACAAGTGGTTTATTAGAAAGGGTGGCTGTTTACGGTCACCCTTTTCATTTTGTGTCCTGCCCATCAAAATTGTTGAGTCCGATAACGGTAGGCTCTTCGTGTAGAAGATGAACACAAACTAAAGAGTGAAATGCTCTGGCTAGCCAAGCCGGAAGAATTTCACCTTTACTCTATATCCCAATTCTACACAACCTAGCTAGACCACCTGAGGTTTTGCCGGTCCGCTACGAGGTTAGGCAAAACAGGAGCTGCCGGAGCAACGACTACGATAACGCTCACAATCAGTCGTTTTGGCGTCCTCAAAGTCGAGTTACTGAACGGTAGCAGTTCCCGCAGTTTGAGTGAAATCCGGCTGAAAATCGGTTATCATGTGGCCTCTTACAACGCTGGCTATCTCGCCCCTGATTACTTCGGAACGCAACTTGAAACCACGTCCCAACTCTGCGTGGCGTAGGCAGACCGCCTCATATGATCGGGGAAGCACCTGAGCGAGCAGGAACAGGACTACTATCTACACGCCCCAAAATAGCTATCTACCAAGGCGTATATAATTATGTTCATGCTACTAAGCCCAATCCCGCGGCTCTAGCAGTCATTAGGCACCACAAAAGTGATTTGAGAGCTGAATCTAACTCGTAAAAACCACTTTCCTGCGCATATTCTATTGATTGAAAGGGGAGAAGCCGGCAGTCTTGAATTATTCATAAAATATTCAGTATATATAATAAGCAGTAGTCTACAGGAGAGTGCGGCCAAGGAGGAAAAGTAGTTTGGGCCGAGTAAAAACACTGTTTTTCTTCCCACTTCTGAGTACCCCGTGCCTTCATAGGCGTCCACTAACCCCACCACGTATGAAAAAAACTTTTCTCCTGCCGGCGTTGAGCCGCAAGGTCCAGCCACGCCGCCGATTTGCCCCAGAAGCAACCAAATTAGCTTCGTACGGGCTGCTTGCCGCCACCCTGCTTGTTTCGGGAAACACCTTCGGACAAGGCAACTCGCCTCACAACTCCACCACGCCGTCGGTGCGCCAACTCGAAACGTTGGGCCGTGGCTTGGTGGCGGTTGACCAGGGCAACGGCCACGTGTTCGTCAGTTGGCGCTTGCTGGCCACCGACAATCCGGAAGTTGGCTTCAACCTGTTCCGCCGATCAGTTGATGGGGGTGTTACCAAACTCAATACCCAACCCATCACCTCCAGCACCAACTGGGTGGACGAGACGCCCGATAACACGCCGGGTGCCACCTACTTCGTGCGCAGCGTGCGCAACGGCGGCCCTGATCAGGGCGACGCATCAGCCAACCCCGAAGCAGCGCCGGTGTGGGCCCAGCAATTCCTACGCCTGCCGCTGCAACGTCCGGCTAGCGGCATCACTCCGACTGGCGAAAACTACACGTACAGCCCCGGCGACTGCTCGGTGGGCGACCTGAACGGCGACGGTCAGTACGAAATCGTGGTGAAATGGGACCCATCCAATCAGAAGGACAACTCGAACGGTGGCTACACCGGCAACGTGCTGCTCGATGCGTATCAGCTCGACGGCACGCGGCTATGGCGCATTGATTTGGGCAAGAACATCCGAGCCGGCGCGCACTACACGCAGTTTATGGTGTTCGACTTGGATTCCGATGGCAAAGCGGAAGTGGCCTGCAAAACGTCGGACGGCACCGTCGACGGCACCGGCCAAGTGCTAGGCGACCCCACCATCGACCACCGCAACGCTTCTGGCTACGTGCTGCGCGGCTCCGAGAAGCTGACCGTCTTTAACGGCCTCACGGGCGCGGCGTATCCGAGTGTAACCTACCTACCCCAACGCCACCCGGTTAAAGGCGACAACCCAACTCCGGCGGAGATTAGAACCATTTGGGGCGACGATTACGGCAACCGTATCGACCGGTTTCTGGCCGCCGTGGCCTACCTCGACGGCGTACACCCCAGCCTGGTGATGTGCCGCGGCTACTACACCCGCACGGTGCTGGTGGCCTGGGATTTCAAGGACGGACAGCTCACCCAGCGCTGGATCTTCGACAGCGACGACAACACGCCCGGCAACAGTGCCTACCGCGGCCAGGGCAACCACAACCTGAGCGTGGCTGACGTGGACGGCGACGGCAAAGATGAAATCGTGTACGGCTCGTGCGCCATCGACGACAACGGCAAGGGCTTGTACGCCACTGGCCGCGGCCACGGCGACGCAATGCACGTATCCGACCTCGATCCTGACCGGCCGGGCCTAGAAATATTCTCGGTTCACGAAACGCCCTCGCAGTACGGCACCGCTCCCAACGACTTCCGCGACGCGCGCACGGGCACGCTGATTTGGGGCAGCCCCGGTGCCAACCAAGGCGACGTGGGCCGCGGTGTCAGTATGGATGTAGATCCGCGCACGCTCGGTTCTGAATCGTGGAGCACCCGCGGCGGCTTATACTCAGCCAAAGGCGTGCAGATTTCAACGGCCAAGCCTAGCCCGATCAACTTCGCCGTGTGGTGGGACGGAGACTTGCTACGCGAACCACTCGATGGCACAACCATCAGCAAGTGGGACTGGACCAGCAACCGCACCAATACTATTCTGAATGCGGCCGCGCTAGGCGGCGGCTCCAACAATGGCACGAAGGCTACTCCCAACCTAAGCGCTGACCTGTTTGGCGACTGGCGCGAAGAAGTGATTTGGCGTAACACCAACAACGAGGAGTTGCTAATTTTCACGACCACCATCCCCACTGCGTACCGCCTGCCCACGCTCATGCACGATCCGCAGTATCGGCTCAGCATTGCCTGGCAAAACAACGGCTACAACCAGCCGCCCCACACCGGTTTCTACCTGGGCGACGGTATGACCCTGGCCACACCCAAACACGGCGACGCCAACGGCCAAAAGCTGAAAGAAGCCTCGGTGTATCCCAACCCTTCCAACAGCAGCTTCCGCCTCCAAGTATCCGGCGACTTTCACTACGTAATTGTCGATCAGTATGGCAAGCAACTAGCAGAAGGAGCAGCCAAAGATGAAGTGGTCTTTGGAGAGGCGTTGCCAGTGGGTCATTATGTGGTACGAATCACTACGGAAAGCACTTCCAAAGCCATTCAGGTGGTGAAACAGTAAGTTGACTGGTTAGCAGTTTTGACGCTTGAAATAAGAAAGGCAGCCTGCAGGCTGCCTTTCTTATTTATCCGCAACTAGGCCCGTCTCAGCGAGCGGACGCTCACCAACAGGGTGGTAAAGACAATTCGAGATACCAGTATAAATGAGGACTGCTCATCCTACGCCCAGCGCTTAGCAGAGGCGGTGTATGGCATAGTGGCGCTGTGGCGCTTGGTTAAAGCAGCAAAGGAAGATAACGCGTTTCACTTCGCTAGCCCCTCTCGGTGTTACTACACCAGACCGATAAGTATTTCGTTTCTGCCCGCGTGCAGATCGTTCTGGTTGCCCTTTCTTAAGCAGCAAGCCGTGTAGTGGATACAGGCAACGCTTACTTGCCTACCACGAACACGATTACCTACCAAAAGGACGAAACAGAAGTGACGTGCTTAGGTGAAGTGGTCCGCTAGGTAACTAATCTGTTTACTGGAACAGGGTAACACAGGCGTTCTTGACACAGGCTGCCTTGCTTAGCAGCGGAATCTTATTTCACTTTTTTATACTCGAGTCCCGGGCCATCACAGGCTTGCCACGTACTCACGAGGGTATCGTTCGCTCGGAAAACTAGGGTTTCCTGTAACGCTTGCGTCGTGCAAGAGCCGATCAGGCTGTTGGCGGCGGCATAGGTGAGGATGGTATATTGGCCATCCGAGAAGTTTCGCACGGAAAACGTGCCGCGGGCCTCGGCGATTTGCTGGCCTTGCTGGCGCGTTTTCGTGAAGGTGCTATCGGCCTGGAAGACATAGGTTTCTTGCCACGGCAGGTCCGCACCCGTTTTAATATAATTCGGAATTTGCCCCGTCAGTTTGACCAGCTGCCACGCTTGAGGGTAAGGGGTGGCCGGTGCCTCTACTAGGTCTTCTTTTTGGCACGAGACCAGTGGGGCCAAGAATAGGAAAAGTAGGCGTGCATTTTTCATCACAAGCAGAAGTTGCGGGTTCAGAGGGAAGAGCCTCAACGTGACGGAAAGGTTGCATGCGCCTGCTCTACTTCCTCGGCTAGGAAGTGGCTGAATAACTGCCCTGGCACTCCACGAGCAGTCACACCCGGCAGTTCTACCCGACGACCGGTTTCGTAGCGCTTATTCGACCACATGTTTGCTTAGTGCGTGCACCAAGGCCTCGTCGCGGGTGATACGCAAGCACTCGGCTCTCACGGCCAGCGCCTCGCTGGAAAGGATACAGCCCAAGCAAATGGCCAGCACTTCCATGCCCTACGTAGCCGACACAGTGCCCGACAGCCGCCAGGCTCCGCCTCCGACATTGGTCGTGAGTGCCCCGGTGACCCAATTGCCCAACTTAGCGACGCGGCAGGCCAAGTGCGCCACCCAGGAGGGCGTCCCGGGCGCAAAGCACCCGAAAGCGCGCCTGCGCAGCAACAAAACCCCTTACAGCCGGTGTGGTTCGTCTTTTTTCAATTAAAAGAGGTCCTAAACGCCAAAGGCGACAAGTTCGTTTTGGCCTTGAACAGCTTGCTGAACGAGGGCACATGCTCGAAGCCCAGCTCGTAGGCAATTTCGCTGACGGTCTGGGTGGTGGTCGATAGTTTTTCCTTGGCTTTGGCAATCAGCCAGGCGTGAATGTGCTGCTGAGTGCTTTGCCCGGTTACGACGCGCAACAGATTACTTAAATACTTGGGCGACAGCTGTAGGCAATCGGCCACGTAGTGCACGGTGGGCAAGCCTCTTTCCTGTAAATTGTCGTTATTGAAATAGTCTTGCAGGAGAGTTTCCACTCGTTCGAGCACTTCATGGTTGGCCTTTTCGCGGGTGAGGAACTGGCGGTGATAAAACCGGTCGGCGTGGTGCAGTAGACTTTCCACATGCGAAACGATAATGGGCTTGCTGAACCGGTCGATAGCGGAAGTATACTCCTGCTCGATGGCGAGAATCAGGTTCAGAATAGTCGCTTCCTCCCGAGCAGAAAGAAACAGGGCCTCCTTGAGCGCGTAATCCCAGAAATCGTAGTGCTGGATGGTTTTGGCCAGCGGCGTATTCCACAGAAAATCAGGGTGAAAGTACACCACCCACCCTGATTTCTCCACTTCCTCGGCCGGGTCGGCCACCGCCATGCTAAACACTTGCTTAGGGGCCATGAAGGACATAATGCCTTCGTTGAAGTCAAATGAATGCTGCCCGTATTGCACGTTCACATTGCGCATGCGCTTGACGGAGATAGAATAAAAATCAAAGACCATACTCGTCGGCTCCTCCCCATACCGGTGCGGCACGGTGCTCACGTCCACCACGCTAAATAGCGGATGCTGAGGCTTGGGGAGCTGCACAAACGCGTGAAACTCGCTGATCGTGGTGAAGCGCCTCATGCCGGCTCGTCGTTTTGGCGAATGGCCAATACCAGTTTTCCCCGCACGTGCCAGGTCTGGCTTTCGCGGTGGGCGTTGGCCACCTGTTCCAGGGGGTAGACTTTACTAACGAAAACCTTTACCTGGCCTGCGTCAATTAGCTGGGCAATTTCCTGTAACCACTCCTGCCGGGGCTGATTGGCCGACAGAACGCCCGTCGCCTGCTGCCGGGCCAGGGCCGCGTGCACCGCCTCGTCGAAGGGAAAATCGGTGTTGACGCTGACGAAGATGCCGCCTTGCTTCAACACAGTCACGGCTTTCACCCGCGCCACATTATCGCGCACGGGCGAGGCTTCCAGCACCACATCCACGTCGCGCACCAACTCCTCCCACGGCTGGCTCCGGTAGTCCAGCACCTCGTCTGCGCCCAGCTGCTTGAGGTAATCCAGGTTGTCAGCCGACGCGGTACCGATGACGTACGCCCCCTTGGCTTTGGCAAACTGCACGGCGAGGCTACCCACCCCTCCCGAAGCGCCCTGAATCAGGATGCGTTGGCCGGGCTGCAAATGGCCGTGCTCGAAGAGGGCCGTCCAGGCCGTAAGGCCAGCCAACGGCACGCCGGCCGCCTCGGTAAAGCCGAGGCTTTGGGGCTTGTGAGCAAACTGGCTGGCTTTGGCCGCGCAGTACTCGGCGTAGCTACCATCGCCGGGGAAGTTGGGTTCGCCGTACACGGCATCGCCTATCTGAAATCCGGTTACTGCGCTGCCCACCTCTGTCACCACGCCGGCCGCATCCCAGCCCAGGATCATGGGCAAGGTCAGATACGCCCGTAACGCGTCGTTGCCGCCTTCCCGCACGACCCAATCGACCGGGTTTACGCCGCTGGCATACACCTGAATAAGGATTTCGTCGGCCGCCGGCACCGGCCGCGCTACCTCTTCTAGTTGCAGAACCTCGGGTCCGCCAAAGGCATGAATTCTTACCGCTTTCATAAGAAATTGTTTTCGGTTGATTAACGAGACAAAGGTCGCCGCTGGCTGAGCTGCCGGTTTAACCAAAACGCCCTTTGTATTAGTCGAAATGACGCCGCGCACGAATTGCTAGCACCCTGTACGGGTAGAGGATTAGTTTCTCTTGCGCCCGGTGCGTCTCGACTTCGTTGATAGCCAACTGATGGGCCAGCGCCAAGTTGGAGGATTTGCCCTATCTGTTTAATAACACCGCAACAAGTAGGATAACGTCTCCGTGGACACCTCTGTGTTCCTCGTTTCTGAGTCCTTTAGTAGAGCAAGCTTCCTCGCTAAAAACGGGCTTCTAGCCTTCCATATACAATTTTGCAACACGGGGCGCCCTTATGCTGAGCCCTTTGGCGTGTACCGCGTCCGCTCCCATTTTACCGGTCTTCAGCAAGTAGCCTCCTTTTCCAATTCGCCCAAGTAGTGGGTGCCGTTGGTTTACTGACGCCTAGCTGCTGCATGAGCGAGGTGGTGACAGTGCCGTGTTGCCCCGTGTAGAGCAGCCTGGGAGTCAGGTCCGTTCGTATGCCTTGCGCGTGCCAGCAACTAGCTAGTTGGTGGCAAAAAAGCCAACCTTGACGCAGGCTCCTGTCATGTACTTTTCGGGGGCCGGGTGGAAGAGCAGCACTGCGGGCAGAGGACTAGGAGGAGCAGAAGGCTACCCAGGGGCCACCGATTCCTTGTTACGGGCAGCTAAGGCCGTGGAGAAATTTGCTTATCTAGGCGGCGTCAACCTCCAATCAGTAGCTGAAGCCATAACCCGCGGGGGTGCGGCCAGCTTGCGAAGTATCGGACGCAGCTTGCAGGAAGCACCGCGCAGTAGGGGCCATCCACCGAAACAGCTAGTTGGGCAGTGGAAGGCCCCGAGCGATAAGCAGAAAGCATTGTCGACTTGTAGCCTTCCGCCCCACTACTGGCTTGGCTGGCGTCTGGCACAAACTTGTGGCGGACGACTAGGTTATGGTCACGGTTTTAGGGGCTGCTCCTCGAAAAGTCAAACATTAACTCTTAACTCACAGGTACAAAAACGGATGAAGTCTACCCTTATTTTCACGACCGCGCTGGCGTCTTTTGCGGTACTGGCGCAGGCCCAAACCGCTACTCCTGGTGCCGCGCCGCGCGTGGCCGCCGACCAGATAGCAACCAAAAAAGGCTCGCTCACGGTGCAGCCCATCACGCACGGTAGCGTGGTGTTAACGTGGAACGGGAAGACTATTTATGTGGACCCCTACGGCGGCGCCGAGTCCTATGCCGGGCTGGCCGCACCCGACGTAATCCTTATCACCGACATTCACGGCGACCATATGGACCTCAAAACGCTGGCCGGCCTCTCTGTGGACAAGGCCCTGGTGGTGGTGCCCAAAGCGGTGGCGGAGAAGCTGCCGGCAGCCTACAAAACCCAAGTACGAATCCTGAACAACGGGCAGCAACTCGACACACTAGGCATGACGGTTTCAGCCATTCCGATGTACAACCTACCCGAAGCGGCCGACGCACCTCATACCAAAGGCCGGGGCAACGGCTACGTGCTGGGCTTAGGTGGCAAAAATGTGTACCTGTCCGGTGATACCGAAGACATTGCCGAAATGCGCGCCCTCAAAGGCATCGATGTGGCTTTCGTGTGCATGAACCTGCCCTACACCATGGACGTGAACCAAGCCGCGCAGGCAGTGTTGGCTTTCAAGCCGGGCATTGTGTACCCCTACCACTACCGGGGCCAAAACGGCCTCAGCGACGTGGACAGCTTCAAGAAAACCGTGAACACAGCCAATAAGAAAATTGACGTTCGGCTACGCAACTGGTATGCGGCGCCCAAGTAAGTTAACTCAATAACCGAGAACGTGCTGCTGAGTATCTAGCGTAGCAGCACGTTCTGGTTTTCCAAAGCTTAGCTGATGAAGTTGTTTATCGAAGCCAAGTTTAAAGCAATTAGTTGGGAGCTAGAGCAATTGCTGGACTCAATGGCCGCAGTAGGCCGAGCGCACGCTCACCCTGCTTGCTGGAAACGAGGAATTCTCTCGACAGGGAGCTTGCCACTGGCCCAAGCCGGCACCGCTGCGGCTGCTTGAAGGTCGCCTTTATGAAGCGCGCTGCGTCCGTACATGGGCCTGTCGCGAAAACCCAGTATTAGCTCGGCAGTACCTGAGCAACTTAGCGTTGAGCTTTGCCGAACTAGAAGAGCTGCTGCCCGCCCAGGATTTTGTCTGCGTGCACCGATCCTTTCTGGTCACTCTTGACAGAGTGACCACATCGAGAAAAACAGGATTTAGGTTGCAGACCAACTCATACCCATCAGTGACACCTACATAGAGGCTTTTTATAGGATGCTGAAGGGATTTCAATAGGGCGAGATTGTTAAAAGCGACCTGTTGATGATAAAAGGTACCGTCAGAGGGTCTAATAAAGTGCGACAGAAAAGGGCATTAGTTCCCTCTGCAACCCGGCTACGGTCTAGCTGCTGGCTTGCTGTTGCTGATGGACACAATTGGGTCTTGCTAAATCATCTTTTCCTTGGTTGTGATGGCAGCAAAAACACACTTTTCTCTAAGGTTAACTAACTCATTTAAGCGAGAGGTATACTCTGGTTGTGTCTACTTTAAAAGTTTTATTCAATACGGCGAAAGAGGTTTTTTATAGCCCCTACAGGGTAATTTATGAATGCAATCGATTGACATGTTTGTAATAATTAATGTGTTTTATAGAAAAAATATCAGCTTAGTTATTGCCTTACTGTGATTATACTCTTTATTAGCTGTATTCATTGAAAAAATGTTAATCATTCATCTAAACATGCATGGGAGAACACCACCTTTATTTCCACTCAGAATGCCCACACCGGCGAAACACGATTTATAGGCATCAGTGCAGACTATTACTGGTAAAGTAATAGGCTTAGAGGGTTTAGTGCTACCAAGAGTAGCAGTCATTGTCGAAGGCGGTATTTAAGGAGCTTCTGCCAATGCAGAAGGCAGTTGTTCTCTTTCTGTTCCCGCTAATGTGAATACGTTAACCTATCGTCGGTCCCGATAGATGGAAAACGGCTGTTGGAGAGCAATCAGTTAGTGCTGTAGTTCCTGCCTTACTCTACCTCTTTGCTTTTGGGAGTGCTTGCAGCCTTTCCGAAGCACTCTTGGGGTAGCTAGCGCATGATGCTCCAACTGCTCGAAAAGGACCTTTGGTGCTTGGAAACAGCAGTAAAAGCAGCAAGTAGGAGAGGTCCCCAAAAACGGTAGCGTAAACAAAACCTCGTTCACTCACCAACTCACAATCCATATGAAGCAAGCTTTACTTTCCAGCTTTGTTTTGATGTCGGCCTTTTCAACGCAGGCATGGGCACAAAGCAAGGCTATAACCGGACGCGTGACGGATGCCCTCACCGGCGAGGGTATGCCGGGCGTGACCGTCCATCTTAAAGAGACGTCCACGGCGGCGCCAACCGATGAGAAGGGCAATTACAGCATAACCGTGCCGGCCAGCGGGGGGACGCTGGTGTTCACCTTTATCGGCTACACCAACAAGGAAGTGGTCATCGGCAGCCAATCCACGCTCAATGTGAGCTTGGCTAGCGACGCCAAGAGCCTGAGCGAAGTAGTGGTGGTTGCCTACGGGACGGCAGACCCGGCGACGTTCACCGGTTCCGTGGCGCAGATTGGGGCCGAGAAACTATCGCAACGGCCCGTAACCACCATTACCAGCGCCATTGCCGGCCAAGCCCCCGGGGTGCAGGTTTCGGGGGGCTCCGGGCAGCCGGGCTCCGGCCCGGATATCCGCATCCGGGGGTTCAGCTCGGTGAACTACGCCAACGACCCCCTGTACGTAGTGGACGGGGTACCCTATACGGCCGGTTTGTCGAACCTGAACACGGAAGACATAGCGAGCATCTCGATTCTGAAAGATGCCGCCTCTACGGCCCTGTACGGTTCCCGGGCCACCAACGGGGTGGTGATGATCACTACCAAGAAAGGCAAGAAAGACCGGGTGCAAGTTAATTTAAGGGCGTTGCAGGGCGTTTCCTCACGAGCCGTTCCCGAGTATGAGCGCGTAAACGCCTACGAGTACTACCCGCTGATGTGGGAAGCCTACCGGAATAGCTTGGTTAGCAACACCGTTACCAACGCGCAGGCCAGCCAACGGGCAACCGCCGATATCAAGGGCTTGCTGGGCTACAACCCGTTCAATGTGCCCAACAACCAGATTGTTTCGCCGGATGGGACGCTCAATCCCGAAGCGCAGCTGCTGTGGGGCGATGACCTAGATTGGGAGAAGGCATTGACCAGGGACGGCTCCCGCTCCGATTACACTGTGAGCTTCAATGGCGGGTCCGAGAAAAGCGACTACTACGTCTCGTTGGGCTACCTGAACGAGAAAGGGTACTTGACCAGATCGGACTTCGAGCGTTTCTCGGGCCGGATGAACGTCAACACCAACCTAACCAAGTGGTTTAAGGCCGGGGTGAACATGAACTACACCCTGTCCAACTCCAATCAGGCGAGCACGGGCAGTTCCACGGGCTTTGTGAATCCTTTTTTCTTTAGCCGCGGCGTCGGGCCGATCTATCCCATCTACCAGCATGACCCGACCACGGGGGAATATGTGCTGGACGCGAATGGGCAGAAAGTATACGATTTGGGGGGCTCTTCGCCGACCATGACTCGCCCGGTGTACCCGGGCCGGCACATCGTGGCTGAAACCGAATTCAATGACTTTCTCTTCCGGCGCAATGTGCTAGGGGGCAGAGCTTACGGGGAAATCACTTTCTTGAAGGACTTCAAGTTGACGGCCAACTTTGCCGCGGATATCACCAACTACGAAGAACAGACCTACGAAAATACCCTGGTGGGCGACGGCGCCCCGGCGGGTAGAGCCGGCCGGGTGCTCTATAACCTAACGAGCATCACGGCCAACCAACTGCTTAACTACAGCAAGACGCTAGCCGAGGTGCACACGGTGGATTTTTTGCTGGGTCACGAGAACTACAGCCGCAACCGTGACTACCTGAGTGGTTCCAAGTCCGGGGAGGTGGTCGCCGACAACACCGAGCTACAGAACTTTGGCACCACCAATAGTTTCAACACGTACCTGCAAGAGCATAAGATCGAGTCCTATTTTGGCCGGGCGAACTATACGTTCAACGACAAATACACCCTTACCGGGTCGTACCGGCGGGACGGTTCCTCTCGGTTTTACGAGGACGTGCGCTGGGGTAGCTTCTGGTCGGTGGGGGCCTCCTGGCGCCTAGACAAGGAAACCTTTTTCACCAAACCCACCTGGGTTGACATGGTCAAGCTTCGCTCGTCTTATGGGCAAGTGGGGAATGAGAATCTCGAGAATTTGGATGGCAATAATTATTACGCCTGGCAGGCATTATACACCCTGGGCCAGAACAACGCCGCCGAGCCGGGCTTCTCGCAAGCAACCTTGGGAAACAGAGGGCTGATTTGGGAGAAGAACAACAGCTTTGATGCGGGAATCGAATTCGCGCTGTTTGACAACCGACTGATCGGCTCGGCTGAGTATTTCAAGCGGACATCCGAGGACCTGTTGTTCGAAGTTCAGTTGCCGCTCTCCAGTGGGGTGGCTAACCGGATAGAGAATATCGGGGCGATGTACAACCAGGGCATCGAGCTTAGACTGGCCGGGGACGTTATCAAAACCAGTGCGTTCACCTGGAACTTGGATGTAAACTGGACCACCTTCAAAAACGAGATAACCCGGCTGCCGTACGCCGAGCTGGTGTCCGACACCAAGAAGCTGAAAGTCGGGGAGGATCTGCAGGCTTTCTGGCTCCGGGAGTACAACGGGGTTGATCCGGAAAACGGCAATGCCCTCTACCGCGCCATCACGTACAACGAGGCCAACAGTAAGATCGTTGGCTCCGACACCCTAACGTGGAATGCCAACAACGCGCGGTACCACTACGCCGGTTCGGCAATTCCCAAGTTCTCCGGCGGCTTCACCAATACCTTCACTTACAAGGACTTCACGTTGTCGGCTCTGGTTACCTACTCGGTGGGGGGCAAGTTCTACGACGGCCAGTACGCCACGCTGATGAACCACGGCACCTACGGCGGCGCCATGCACGAGGACATGCTGAATCGGTGGCAGAACCCCGGCGATATCACCAATGTCCCTCGCCTGCAAGTGGGCAACACGGCCAACCTGGCCGCGGCTTCCGACCGCTGGTTAGTGGATGCTTCCTATCTGAACTTCCGGTCGGTGAGCTTGGGCTACAACATCCCGGCTAGCCTAAGCACCAAGCTCAAGCTGCGCAACGTGAACTTCTTCGCTACCGGGGAGAACCTGGCGCTGATTTCCAAACGCAAAGGCATGAACGTGGCGCAAACCTTTTCCGGCACCACGTCGGCGGTGTACGTGCCCTCCCGGGTGCTTTCGCTAGGAGTGAATCTTTCTTTGTAGTAACCGATTTGCAATGAAAAAGACGATATACAGCGCTTTGCTAGCCAGCGCTTTGCTACTTTCCTCCTGTGAGAAGGACTATCTGGACACGACGCCCACCAATGCCGTCACGGAGGGGGATGTTCTTTCTACTACCAAGAACGCCATGGCGGCTTTGAACGGGATCCACCGGATCTTGTACTTACAGCACAACGGGAGCCAGAACCAGGGCGGGGAAGGCTCGATGAAGATCATGATGGATGCCTTGGGAGAGGATTGGGTGCAGACCATAGGAACCAGCTGGTGGGCCGGGGAGCACAACTGGATTGCCCACCGGAATGCGGCCTCGACAACCACGTACAACCACGCCTGGTACTATTTCTACTACCGCATCATCGCCAACGCCAATATTCTCATTAATGGTCTAGGCAACGCCACCGGCCCGGAAGCTGAAAAGCAGATGGTGATCGGCGAGGCTTTGGTGTACCGGGCCTGGGCTCATTTTCAGTTGGTACAAGTATTCGGGGAGCGGTACGTAGCCGGTACAACCAACAGCCAGCTCGGGGTGCCCCTAATGACTACTAGTACCACGGAAGGCCAGCCGCGCGCTACCGTGGAAGAAGTGTATGCCCAGATCAACACGGATTTGGATACGGCCATTGGCATGCTGACGGGCGCTGCCAACCGCCCGGCGAAATCGCACTTCAATGCGGCGGTGGCCAAAGGCATTAAGGCGAGAGTGGCCCTGACCATGCAAAACTGGCCCGTGGCCGCGCGGTTGGCGCAGGAAGCCATTCAGCAGAGCGGCGCTACCCTCATGAGCCGGGCGCAGTACACGAGTGGGTTCAATAGCCTAGAAAACCCGGAGTGGCTGTGGGGCAGCAAAGTGCAGGCTGATCAGACCAACTTTTTCTATTCCTTTTTTGCTTACATGTCGGCCAACTACAGCTCGACCGTTATCCGGCAAAACCCGAAGAAGATCAACTCGGTGCTCTACAACCAAATCCCGGCCACCGATATTCGCAAGGCGCTCTGGGACCCGACCGGCGCCAGTATTCCGGCCCCTCCCACGGGTGTGAAAGCGCCGTACGGGCAGAAGAAGTTTCTGGTGGCCGACCCGAACCTGAGCATCGGGGACGTGCCGCACATGCGCTTAGCCGAGCTGTATTTGATTGTAGCCGAAGCCGAAGCCCGGCAAGGGCTAGCCGCCGCCGCCGGCACGTTGTTCACGCTGGTGAGTGCGCGGGACCCGCAGTACGTACGGTCCACTAGCACGGGACAGCGCCTGCTCGACGAGATTCTGTTCCAGCGCCGGATAGAACTGTGGGGCGAAGGGTTCCGGTTCCTGGACTTGAAGCGCACCAACAGCCCGTTGGACAGAACGGGCAAGAACCATATCACGCAGTGGGCCTGGGTTCTCACCGGGGGCAACTTCCGGGTGGAGGCCGGGGTTAAGGAGTGGCAATTCCTCTTCCCACAGGCCGAACTCAATGTCAACAAAGCCATTATTCAGAACCCGTTATAGAAACTAGATATTTTGTATTGCCAGCTACCCAGCGGATCCTAGCCAGGGGTTTGATACCCTGATTGGTTGAGTACCTGACCAGATCAAGGCAGTAGGATAAAGCAAAACAGAGAAGGGCGTTGCCTTTCTCTGTTTTGCTTCCAAGCATCCGTTGTCGGAATGTCCCGGAGTTCACCAACGGCGGCTGTGAGGTGGTCGGGTAAATCAGGCCAGAATAGGGTCTACTCTTTCCTTTGTCATGAAAGACAGCCCTCAACCCACCAAGCGTCGGCGCTACGATGCCACCTTCCGCACTGAAGCCTTGCGCCTAGCTTATTGAAGCGCACCGCGGACAGTACCCAGTACGCCTGCTCTGTCAGGGAGTACGTGTGCCAGCTAGCGGCTACTATGCTTGGCAACAAGCGCAAAAGCAAGCAGTAGCACCGGGGGAGCCGGCCTGGGAAACGGCGTTGGTGAGGGTCTTTGGCCAACACAAACGACGCTACGGCACCCGTCGGCTACAAGTCGCCTTGCGCGGCAAGGGGTACCGCGTGGGTCGACAACGCCTACGCATGGCCATGCGTCGCCGGAGCTAGTACGCGCTGCAACCCAAGGCCTTCACCCCGCGCACGACGGACTCGACGCATGGGCTGCGCTGTGCGCGTATTAGAATAGGGCCAGCCAGCGCGTGCGGGACTGACACGTACTGGCTACAGTGCCCGAGAAACTGATTACCACCGCGTTGCAGCGCGCTTTTTGGGCCCAGCTGGCTGGCGCAGGCCTATCCACGACTACCAGGCGGTGCGCTCACAGAGCTGCCGCGGCGAATGCTACGATAACGCCCAGGCCGAAAGCTTGTGGTTCCGTCTCAAAACAGAGGTGCTCGAAGTCCGCGAGCGAGCCGTTTTTGCCGACCTGGCCGACGTCCAGGCCAGCGTCGCCGAGTATTTTGAGTACTACAATCACGAGCGGCTGCACTCCAGTATTGACTACTGGATGTCATATCTTGCTCATCAACAGTTTCTTCAACTTAGTGTCCTAAACTGTCCAGTGTGACTAGACCCCCACTGCTGGCTATAAGGACTTTCTTGAGCAGACTAGTGCCCTAACTCTTTGGCACCTACCTGTAGCTACTGACCTAAACCCATCGGTGAGCTTTTCGAACAAGACAAAATCCGGTTACTACATGGGGAGATTCACGAACATTTAATGCCAACTTTATTCATAAATTTATATATAATTTAATTTTTTAAAGGAGATTAAACATCCTGTATTTTGTAGCATGCGTAATGGGTTCAACTCACTAGTGCTATTGATGTGGCAAAGGAAAAGCACATGCCTAAGGTTACCGTTTTATTAGCGACTTATAACGGAGCAGAATTTGTCGGTGAGCAAATTGAAAGCATCCTTAGGCAAACCTATACCAATTGGCAACTGCTGATCCGGGATGATAGCTCTTCTGATGAGACCGCCCTAATACTAGCTAAGTATCAGGCGCTGTTTCCTGATTGCGTTGTAGTGGTTGATAATTATGGGCGCAGATTGGGTAGCGCTCTTAATTTCAACTGCTTATTACAGCACGCAAAGAAGGAAAGATATCTCATGTTTTGTGACCAAGATGATTTTTGGATTTCCGATAAAATAGAATTTACCTTACGGCAAATGCTTGCCCTAGAAAAAAAGCACGGAGAATCGTACCCGCTACTAGTGCACACCGGCTTTCGTTACGTGGACGCTGGCTTGCGCATTATTTATTCGAAAAATAACTTTAACGCCTTAAAACTGACGAATCTTAAGTTATCCCATTTACTAGCCCAAAACCCCGTGTATGGTTGTACAGCCATGATAAACAGAGCCTTATCTGAAATCGTGGATGCTGTGCCCGCCGTTGCCGAGAGCCATGACTACTGGATTGCCCTGGTTGCCAGTGCCTTCGGGGAAATTAGCTACTTAAACGAGAAAACTGTTTTGTACCGCCAGCACGGAAATAATATTTCGGGTAGTTTCAAAGACAGCACGTTTATGAATCGTTTTAAAAGAATAGTTATCGAAAGGAAAATGCTCCAGGACCTAACTCGGAAAATTTCCATGGCGAAAGAGTTTAGCTATACTTACGCTGACCGGTTAGATGATCAACAAAAATTACTAATTGATAACTTTATTAAGTTATCTAAAAATAAAAGTCTGCTGTTATTCTATCGAAACGCGAGGAGCGGTGTTCGCAAGCAGACATTAGGTCAAACATCCCTTCTATATATTAGTATGCTATTATTTAGAGATCCTAAAACAATTTGAGTGTAATTGAGCTAACCTGCTTAACAGACTTTCCTGATTTTTGGATAGTCAAGCTGAAAAGTAACATAATTAATTTCTTATCAATATTCACTGACGAGCTTAGCAATACTCATACGTTAATCTAAATAGTGTGTTCGTTGTTATTAGTGAGTTACAGCATATAAACAAGATAAAACTTAACTATTAAGAGAGGGTACAATATTGAATCTTATTGAGGTCCATTTGGATGATGGGCAGGTGTTTTTATCATTTTCCAATATTGATTGGTACTTTAGCTACTCGCTAACTGTTTTCTACTGCTTTGATCTATGTTACCCATTCGTATCTGCCGCCGCTTGAGGAATACGTTTCCTATCTAACTGGCATCTGGGAACGGAACCGGCTCACGAACAACGGCCCGTTGCTGCTTGAATTGGAAGACCAGCTAAGCGCTTATCTAGATGGTTCTTATGTGCAGTTCACTTCCAATGGCACTATCGCGCTGCAACTAGCTATCCAAGCGTTAAACTTAACCGGGGAGATTGTCACCACCCCTTTTTCGTACGTAGCCACCACCTCGGTTATCCTCTGGGAAAATTGTAAGCCCGTCTTTGTTGATATCGAGGAGAATACGTTTTGCTTGGATGCCAATAAAATTGAGGCCGCCATCACGCCGCGCACTTGTGCCATTCTCGCCACCCACGTCTATGGCTACCCCTGTGACGTCGTTAAGATCGAAGAAATTGCCCAACGCCATCAATTGAAGGTTATCTACGATGGTGCGCACGCCTTTGGTACCAAAGTGGCAGGCCGCTCACTACTCAACTACGGTGACCTGACAGCGTGCAGCTTTCACGCCACCAAGCTGTTTCATACCGGCGAGGGTGGGGCCCTGATTGCGCACACCGTTGAGATGTCCAAGAAAATCGGGTTGCTTAAATCGTTCGGCCACTTTGGCGACAACCACATGCTACTCGGCATCAACGGCAAAAACTCGGAGTTTCATGCCGCGCTTGGCCTATGTATGTTACCGCGGGTCGCTGAACTCATTGCTACCCGCGCCCAACTCTATCAGCTCTACCACCACGAACTCGCCGGCTTAGCGCTGCGCTATCCCGTTATGCCCGCCGGGATAGAGTACAACTACGCCTATTTTCCCGTTGTATTCGAGAGCGAGGCGCAGCTTCTTGACATCAAGCAATTGCTGGCGGAAAATGAGATTGATGCCCGCCGCTATTTTTTCCCTTCCCTCAACCAACTGCCGTACGCGCCGGGCGAAAGTTGCCCGATATCGGAGGATATTGCCGTTCGCGTGCTTTGCCTGCCCTTCTACCCGCAATTGCCGCCGGTGCAAGTCCGCCGCATAGCAGGCTTGGTCCGGGCTGGAATGACCAGAAAACAGCCGGTTGCTCCCTGTACGGCCTAGCCCATTACCGACTTAAAGGATGGCAGTAGTGCGGCTTTCCCCCTTGCAGTTTCCGACTCGGGAAGAGCCTCTTTGGGGGCAGGCAGCCAACTTTATCTTTAATCACCCAGTATCCTCTGTTTAGGCAATGCTCACCGATCAACTCCAGCACCCGGTTTCGGAAGGGGTACTATCCAATGGGTACCGCAAAATCCGGAAAGCCTACGCCAAACAAATTGACGGCACCGGCTTAGCCTTGTTCCGCATTGTGTTCAGCACCGTGCTGCTGGCCGAAGTCGTGAATCTGTTCTATTTCAAGGAGCTGATTTTCGATGCCGTGCCGTTTATCGAGCCCTCGGAGATGAGCTTTGCAGGGCCCCTAGTCTTGTGGATGGTTGCAGTGGTGCTGCTGATATTGGGCTTGTTTACCCGCGCCGCCGCCATTGCCAACTACGTGTTCATCCTGCTCTTCTTCTCGTCGGTGCGCACCTACGTCTACATGATGACACCGGTCTACGTGAGCATCAGTTTCCTGTTCCTGTTCCTACCCATTGGGCAGTGCCTGTCGTTGGATCGGGTTTGGCGAACGGTGCGCGCTTCGAGCACAGGCAGTTTCTCCCCGCCGCCCTGCACTGTCAGCCAACTCGCTTACTACGTGCCCGTTATCGTGGGTATTGCCTTCGTTTACTTCGATTCTACCCTCTACAAGCTTACAGCACCCTTATGGCTGAAGGGGCTCGGGATGTGGAAACCGATGTCCTCCCCATTTGAAATGGGGTCCAATGGCACGTTTATTTTAAATCAGGAGGTACTGGTTAAGTTTCTGGGCTACCTGACCTTGGTGTTCGAGTTCTTTTTCCTGTTTCTGTTTCCCTTCCGCAAGTTTCGGGCGGGGCTGATGGTCATTGGCGTGGGGCTGCACGTGGGGGTGTTGCTGTTTTTCAACCTGCCCTTCTTTGCCCTCGGGTTCGGCTCCATCTACCTGCTCATGGTGCCGGTTTCGTACTGGCGCCGCTGGTTTAAGGCGCGGCCAGACCGGGGCCTGGCGGCCTGGCTACTACGCCGCCCCTGGCTGCGCCGTTTGATCGAAGCTATTTCCCGCCGACCTGCCCCAGCCGGCACTGAGTCCGCTGACACGTACAGGGTAGATACCAACCAGGCCGCGACCGACCAAGAACATGCCAAACTGAGTCATTCCCTGCGTGAATGGAAGCTGGCTGGTATCACGGCAGGTCTGGCGACGCTGACGCTGCTACAGGGCGCTGTGTCGTACAATTCCACTCTCGTTCAGTTGCTGCGCGAAAAATCTGGCTTAGACAATACGCTGGTCGGCCAGGGGCTGGCGCGTCTCACCCTGGCCTCCACTGTGCCTTCGCGCAAGTTTTTGGGCATCACCAATCATCCCATTGCGCTCGACGAGCATTTTGCGGGCTACACGCGCATCGTGGCCGTTACCTACGTGGGGCCCGACGGCGTCGAGCAGTTTCTGCCTATTATTCGGGCCGACGGGCAGCCTGGGGCTTACCTCTACGGCGTGTTGTGGTTGAAATGGACCTATGACATCGTAACAAAGAAAATCGACCAACCCCGCCTGGAAAAAGGCATTCGCAACTTCACGGCTTTCTGGGCCACCAAAAACCATGTGGATTTAAACCATTGCCAGTTCAAGGTGAAAGTCAAGAAGATCAGAGAAGCTACGGAGTGGCAGCCCAACTTTTTGGAAGAGCAACGAGCCGCCCCGTGGATTGAAGCGGGCGTGGTCACGTGGGAAAATCAGCAGTTCACCGCTCAGCTCACTGATATACCAGCTTTGTAATTCGTATGAGCTTGCCAACGGTAGTTGGGGGCAAAGAGCACCGCTCCTATGTAGTAGCTGAGGCAGTGATTTTGCACTAAGATTCAAGAGCTAAAACTAAAAAAGATTGTATGCTAATCGTCGGCGCTAAAGGGTTTGCGAAAGAAGTGTTCGAGCTGATCTACTCCACCGATCAGCAGGCCCGCTTGGCCTTCTTCGACAACGTATCGACCGATTTGCCGCCGCAGCTCTACGAGCGGCACGCGGTGCTACAGACCGAGGAAGAAGCCCGGCAGTGGCTAAGCCAACCCGATAAGCGGTTTGTGCTCGGGGTGGGCAACCCGAAAGTGCGGCGGCTGCTGGCCGCCAAATTGCGCAGTTACGGCGGCGTGTTAACGTCCATCATCTCCCCCAAAACTTCTATTGGTGCATTCGGAATCGAAATTGGGGACGGGTGCACGATTATGGAAGGCTGTATTCTAACCACCGACATCCGGGTGGGGGAGGGCGTGCTGATGAACGTGTGCTGCACCATCGGCCACGACAGTGTGATTGGTGACTACTGCGAACTAATGCCGGGCACCCGGATTTCGGGACACGTGGAAATCGGTGAGAACTGCGCCATCGGTACCAACGCCATTCTCTTACCCGGCGTGAAAATTGGCACCAACACCGTCATTGGTGCCGGCAGTGTGGTCACGAAAGACGTAGAGGCCAACGTGGTAGCGGTAGGTACCCCAGCCAAAGTAATCAAGCGCCTGGAAAGCGTTTCCTAGCCGTAATTGTAGCCAGCAGATGCAGAACACCCAGCAACCGGAGTCAAGTTTCGCGGTACGGGTAAAGCAGCGGGCCGCTAAGTTCCTGCGGCAGCCTCTGCGCACAGCCGCTATTGTGGCGCTTCAGCCCTATTTTCAATTGATTCAGCGCCGGCGATTACACGCCGTGCCCAACGACGCCCCGCAAGTGGTGGTTATGCTCGTGCCCGGCACGGATTCAATCAGTGGGGGAATCTTATCTATTTACGCTTTTTACTGCGCGACTCGCGCCTTGTTGGGCACTGGAGCGAACGTGCTGCTAGGTACGTACCCTAATAAACTGACATCCCTGCGCTACCGCTGGTTCCACAACGACGGCCAGTTGATTCAATTCAATCTTATTCTGGATACCTTCCGGCCGCAGCAATCGGTGTGTTTGCACCTGCTCGAATATTACGTGCCGTATTTTCTGCGGGAATTAACGGCCGAGCAAGTCAGGAAGTTGCAAGCGCTAAAAGACTTGCACATCAACGTGATGAACCAAAACATCCAACTGATGCCGGCACCGGAAGTAATCGGGCAGTTGCGGCAGCTAACGCCCCACCTGACCATTACGACGGCTCACAGCAGCTACACGACGCCGGCCTTGCGGCAACTCTACGATGCTCCCACGCACTTGCTCAGCGCCTGGTTCGAGCAGCAGGAAATCGAAACAGTACCTTACCGCGGCAAGGAAAATATTATGATGGTATCCCCGGACGCACATCCAGACAAAGTGAAAATCCTGGCCCGAATTCGCCAAGCATTTCCCGCGCTCCAGCTGATCGTCATCCAAAACATGAAGTATGATGACTTCAAGGTGCTGGAAGCCAAAGCCAAATGGTCGATTTCCTTTGGCGAAGGATTTGACGGCTACACCATTTTTCCCGTGCTCAAAGGCGGCGTCTCGTTCACGGTCTACAACGAGGACTTCTTTCTGCCCAAGTACCAAGCCGTTCCCACGTTCTATGCCTCCTACGAGGCCTTGTACGAAAACATAGTGGCGGACATGCAGTGGCTCGATCAGGCCCCGGCTTACGAAGCGTACAACAGTGAAGTAGCGGCCCTCTGCCGGCCGGATCATAGCTACGAGAAGTACTTGCAGCGGGTCGAGGCTTTTTATCGCCAAGAGTACACGCTGCCTTAAGCCAAGCGTGTGGCTGAACGTACGGTCAGGCAAGCGCAGAACTTTGCAAGGCCTGGTGCGCGCTTTCTCGCGGATGATCTTACTGCTCTTGAGGAAAGGGTTTTGTTGCCAGACTAAGAGATTTACTACCTGCCAGAGCCAGCATGAAACCCAGATGGATTTACAGCGAATGCAAGATTTATGTGTGCAACTTTATTATTTCTTACGTCCCCATCCACTGTATACGACTGTTCTATTACCGGTTCGTAATGAGTTATACGATAGGGAAAGGAAGCCGCATTAGCATGGGGTGTAAATTCAACGGCTCGGGCTTGTTAAGCATTGGAGAAAATACCATCGTCAACGAGTGCTGCCGCCTTGACAACCGCGCCAGCATCATGATTGGCAGCAACGTTACTATTTCAGCGGAAGTAAAGCTGTTGACGGCCGATCACGACATGAATCACCCGCAGTGTAAAGGCCGGGAGCGAGGTATTGTAATCGAAGACTTTGTTTTGGTTGGCCCTGATGCTATGGTGTTAGGAGGCGCGCAGCTGAGAAGAGGATCGGTGTTGGGCGCCAACTCGCTGCTAACTAAATCAACTGAAGCTTTCGGGATTTATGGGGGCCTGCCAGCGGTATACCAAAATCACCGCCAATTTAATAGCTAGCCTAGCGAATGCTAAACGGAGTTAGTGGCTCATACAACCTGTTCGAGCCACTAATTAAGCCGAGGTGGGGAGCAATAAGTTTCTGAAAGACCAATCCGGCCGGGAGTCCTCACCATCACTGTTTCTGAAACCTATGCACCAGCTAATATTTTCTGACGCTGTATGGGCAGCAGGATTCAGGGGAGGTAGCCAGGAACTGCTGCTGTTTGCCAATAGATATGTATCCACGTTGCGCTCTATCCCAGCCGTGGGCAGCAACTAAGTGATGTTGCAGCCAGCAATAGGGGGCGATTTACAAGACACTCCCCAGCCGTGCGGCATCACCGAGTTATGCTAGAGAAGCATGGGGTCAAGTAGGGGCAAGCACTGAGGCGCCGTAAGGTCATCTTTTTCCCATTGTGTCCGCGGCTTGGTTGAACGCTAGCTGGCTCTGTAGCAGGGAGTAGTTTAGGTTATGTATACGGGTTGAGATAGACTACTGCTAAGCTGGCCTAAGGCTAGTTCCGGTGGTTAGGCCGGGTGCAAGTACTCGTAGAGCTGGGCCGCGGCCGCTTCGAGCAGGGGTAGGTTCATGGCCAGCGCCTGGCACAGTTCTAGGTCGTAGTGACAGAGGGTGCCGTAGACACCGCCCTGCCGGTCACGTACTAGCACCCCGCAGTAAGAAACCACCAACGTATTTACCTGCTGCGCCCGCGGATCTAGAGTGGCATCAAGGATCTGCAGTGGCTCTTCCTGCCGTCCCACCAACGAGCAGAACGCCTCGGCCAGTGGCACGTCCTGGCCTTGTTGCACGTGCGCGTCGTAGCGGTCAAAGAGCACGAGGTTGCGCGAATGTTGCCCGTCAAAGCGGAACACGCCCGTGTAGCGGTGAGGCGTGCGGCTATTCAAGTGACCCAAGGCCGCATGCACGCCCTGCTCGCGCAGTATCTGCGTAAAGGCCGTAAGGTCAGGCAAGGCCCGCAGTTGCTCACTCGTACCCGGTGGTGTCACCAAAGGAATGGAAAAGAGGAAGCAGGAGGTGAATTCGCGCCAACACTCGTTGCCGTCCACTTATTCCTGCTGTACTGGATTGTTAACGTGGGTGTTAACGACTAGACTAAGAAGAAGTTGCCTGACAAGAGCACTTTCGGGGAGTGCCCGGAATAGGTTGTTTAGTCGTCAGGCAACCCCAGGTGTCGGCTACCTGATCAAGTCCCTGATACGGGAGAAAGGCAGCTAAATCCTGAAAAAACGTATCTAACCAAGCATCGTGCAGACCATCAGCCGTCCAGCTGGATTGCTTATATCCATTACTATTCCATCCCCTCGCCAGAGAAGAATTGCTTGTCGCTGTCTGAAAAAGGTTCTAGGTCAGCATCATGATGAAATTTGCCGTTGCATTCCAAAATTATCCTGTCGCTGCTCATTACCTAAGGAATAAAACCTGGTCGACTTCTGGCAGTGGTCTGGGAAGCTGCTATTATGGGCGGCAGTAGGGGCGACCCAGACACCGAGTACACCACGTCGCGGTGGCAACAGCACGCCTAGCTTAGCTCCTCCCTATTGTTCTACCACAGCGCGAAGGTACTAGGCCAAATCGGGTAGGCTTGGTGCCCGAACAGAAGAATCAGCCTCCTTCTTCTGGCCGTTGGTCCTAGACCACTTCGTAACCGATACCAAACTTGTGCTTTGTTCGCGCCCACTCATCTAAGCTTCTAAAAGAAAGAGGTAATTACGGTTGGGGCATCACTTCTTCGCTCGCCGGTAAGCCATTGACTAGGGCAAGCCTTAGGTTGAGGCAGTCGCCGGCCCCGGTTCAGATAAGCTTGACAACTTCCCTGCTGAATTACCTAGCTCAGCTAAGGCTTCGAGTAGGCCGGTTTTTTCTTTCTGGTGTACCTTACTCCCTCAAGTTTATCGTCATGCGCAAACAAACAATTCTAGCGCTGGCTTTGCTGACCCTGACGGGGGAGGTCACCGCTCAGAGTGAGTGCCCAAAGCCTCAACTCAGGGTGCTGCGAGAGGGCAAGCCAGTTCCCCTCACCGGCAGCGCCTTTGCTTCCAGCGTAACGCTGGAAGTGACGCCCGACCCTGCGTGTTCGGAGCCGGTACGCTACCGGGTGAGCAGCGCTGAGCTGACCTTGGTGCGCAACCGGAGGCCTTTGTTAGCTGCCCTCGTGGCGCGCGAGCCGCGGGTGGATCTACGCCCCCTGGCAAGCCTGTGCAAGCCCGGGGACCGGATTCAGGTCTTTATTCCATATCAAAACCTAACCATTGTCTCGGCCGACGGCTCGCGGTGGCCCTATCCCAGACCTAAGCTAGCTAAAGCGGGGCAGTTCGATCTGGTGACCGACGAGTCTCGAGGCATCAGCTTCAGTTGGCTCTTGCTGCCGTAAGGTTAGCGAGCTGTGCCGCTCAGAAAGGCCGCTTGTTTCTGCGACAAAGCCACGGCAAGGAGGCTCCCTACGATACGTCATTCTTTGACGAATTTGCTCGTGCGACCAGCGGTTTCGTCGCGCAGCAGGTAAAGGCCCGCCGGCAGCGGCTGTGCATTGCGGCTGAGTTGCGACGTGCCCACTAGCAAGAGCTGGCTGAGTTGGTTGAGCAACTGGTACGAAGTGCCGGTAGGGCCGCGCAAGATAAACTCAGAATTAACCGAGTTAAGATAAGCAGTCAGCGGACGCCGTTGGCCAGTGGGGTGTTCCTAACTCGACAAGCCGCATAGCACTTTTGCCTATCATGGGCTGTGTTCTATCCCTGCTGCTGTCGGGTTTGGAGTAGCCGCTGAGTGCATACCCGCCTTCGGTGGTCTTCTCTAAAGCTTGTTGAGAAGCGAGGCATTTTTCTTGCTTACTCCCGTAGTGAAATTTCTGTAGTTTATTTGAATATTGTATTATATTATTTATAATTAGCAACGTTTAAAGTTTGTCCGACCCACACCTTTTGCTCCTTTGATTATGAACAACTCGTACACTGCTGCTTCATCAGCTAAAGAAATGGACAACCACTTCTGGCTCATGACGATTATGCTACTCCTCGTCTTCGTCCTGCAACTAGCTGGAATTATTGATTTGAAGAAGCCTTCCTCTCCGTTGCCACTAGCCACCACGCCCGCGCAGACGCAGGCCCCGCAGCAAGACCGCTACATAGAGTAGGAAAGGTAAGATGCATATGGCTCGTACAGTTGGCCGCAGAGGATACTATAGCCGCTGTGCCCGCAGTAGGTCTGGTTCCGGGCTTGTTTGCGGCCGACATCTTTCAAAATCAGGCGGACTATGACGCGACGGTCCAGTAGGTAGTGGCGCGGATCAGTAGTAGCAAGATCCGCCCACGAGAACCGGAAGCGGACAATAGGCATAGATTGATCAAGTAGGTGCCAAAGCATCACTAAACATGAAAGAGCTCTTACCTTAAAAGGTTAGGGCTTTTTTTTATGTCTGCTAAAGAATCGAACCCATAGCGTTTCTTCTTGCTTGTAACTTACCTGTTCTCCTCTCACTTTTTTGCCTGTAAGCCGAGTGGAAACAGGGCACCGATTAGGAACTGTGCGCGTACTCGGGAACCGAGTTTGACTGGAAAAAGCAGGTGCAGTATCTCAATTCCGCTCACCACTCCACAACCACCATTGACGGGTGAGGCTGAATTTTATTCGTCACCAAGAACAGAGTGCTTACCGCTTACCGTTACTGCTGACCCGACTCGTTTGTGCGGTTTCCAAAGTTATTCCCCTGCTGACCCAAGCTGATGCGTACGGCTTCTGCTTTGATGTCATGATACTCTCCATTGCCGGCCACAACTTTTTCGACAGCCTGGCAGTGACCAGTATGAGTAGCCAGCGGATTGCCGGGCCGTTTGCCGAGTTGATAACCAAAGAGCGGGCGTTGCTTGACCCTGCTTCCCAACTTGGACGTGGTCTGAGCCTCCTGGCTTGCAAGAAGCGGTAACGCGGTTATACTGGCAGGGGCACACTACTCCTACAGTTGGATAAGAATAGGCGCGAAGTTGTCTGTAATAGTAATCACCTGCGGCGGACTTTCCGGACAGTAATAAGATGCCTACTCATTACCTATTACTCTCAATGCTCTCTAGCTACAAGCTTTCGTTTGGATGCGAGGGTTTCAATTTGCAATTTGCAAATTGAAACCCTCGCATTTATTTATCTATGAGAGACCATCATGGCATGCGTCCCCAGGATGTAGTGGTGCTTTTAAAGCTCGTTTTGTGGGAAGACCGGCCTTGGCAAAGCAAGGCCGTCGCCGAGGCGTTGCAGCTCAGTGCCACCGAAATATCGTTTGTCCTCAAGCGGTGTGAATACGCTCGTTTGCTGGATGGCACGCGTCGTCGCGTCGCCCGCCGAACGTTGCTCGACTTTCTAATCTATGGGCTGCCAGTCGTGTATCCCACCCAGCCCGGCGCCCAAGTACGGGGCATGCCAACGGGGCACAGTGCGCCGCCGCTCCAGCAGCACCTGTCCACAGACCAATTGTATGTGTGGCCGGATGCGGAAAGCGACTATTGGGGCAGCGCCATTGAACCACTCTACCCCAAGTTGCCGCAGGCCGCGCGGCAGGATGAGTCCTTGTATGAACTGCTTGCCTTAACTGATTCGCTGCGGGTGGGACGCCCCCGTGAAAAAAAGCTAGCCGGCGAACTGCTTGCCCAACGCCTCTTACCGTCCTCCTATGCCTAACCAGAACAACCTAGCGGCCCTACAGGCGGTGGCGCGGGCACTGGGGCCGTTGCGAGAACGGGTTGTGTTCGTAGGTGGCACAACCGCTGGCTTATACAACACGGTGCCTGGTGCGCCGGAGTCACGGCCCACCGAGGATGTAGATTGCATTATCGAAGTCGCTCCGCTCAGCGCCTACTATGAAATCGAGCAAGAGCTCCGAGAACTTCAGTTTCGCAACGATCAGGAGTCTGCCGTAATCTGCCGATGGCGCTATGGCGAACTTATCGTTGACATCATGCCAATCGAGGAAAGCATTCTCGGCTTCTCGAATCTATGGTATCGTGAGGGGTTCGAGCATGCCATGTCGTTCACGTTACCCGATGGCACTGGTATCCGCATTCTTACGGCCATCTACTTTCTCGCAACTAAGCTTGCGGCCTTGAAGAACCGGGGCATGGAGGACCTACGGCTGAGTCAAGATTGGGAAGATATTGTCTACGTGCTTGATAATCGACCCGGCCTAGCCCGAGAGGTCGAAACCAGTACATCCGCCGTAAAAGCGTATCTCCAAGCGGAAGTAGCCGCCTTACTCCGGCACCCAGAGTTACGTGAAGCGTTGGATTGCGCGCTACCGTATGGCTCTGGGGCTGGCCGCGTGGATACGCTCGAGAAACGATTACGTCTTATTGCAGATCTGCGTTTGGGGTGATCTAGCTGAAACGGACAGCGCGAAGTCTTTACTTCCGTTGCCCATGGCTGGAAAACTGAATTCTGGTGGTTTGCCCACCACCCGCAAGAAATATACGCCCACTTTCAAAGCCGAGTGCGTCCGGCAAGTAGTGGCTGGAGCCCGGCAAACGGATGTGGCCCGCGCTCAGAGTCTGTCGCCGGCCCTATTGGACCGCTGGCAACGCCAGGCCGCTAGAGCAAGTCGTGCCCAGCAGCGCGGATCGGGACGACTTGCTCCAGCGCCTGCGTGCCGAGCTCAAGCGCGTAGCAATGGAGCGCGCTATTTGAGGTGGTTTAATTACGTTGGATAGTTTAGGAGGTTAAGTTGAAGAAGCTGTCGGTGAGCGAGATATGGAGCCTGGTAATTAATGCTGGAATGCAGAAGCTCGTGATTATAGTAGTTGAAATAGCCGACGATGCTGGCCTGAGCGTCCAAGAAATCGGCAAAAACGAGCCACGCGCAGTTCAAGCACTTCCGTTTTCAAGCGCAACCGTAGGCTTTCCGCTTGGGCGTTGTCGTAGCACTCGCAGAGCAAGGCACGATGAGCATTGCCATGTACTGCCCGCCGCGGTCAGAGTGGACTACCAGGCCCGGGGTGGGCAGTTAGGTTAAAAATGCGCGCTGCAAGGCCCTAGTTACCAGCTCTTCGGCATATGATGCCCAGCACTTGCCAGCCCAGCACCTACTTGCTCGCTTAGTCTTGGAAGGCACACAGGTAAACCTAGGTATCGCTGATCCAGACCTGATTCGCGTGAGGAAGTAGGGCTTGGTCGAGCAAACGGCTCGGGGCGTAGCCATGGGTAGAGTCGGTCGTGCGCGGGGAGCTGGAAATACTTTTCCGGTTCTGCTGCCTTGGCTACTTCCCACGGACAGCCTTGCATTCGCTCATAACAGCGAATGCCTAACTACTGCGCCTCCTGCTGCGCTTAGGCTTTTTGATATTGTGACGGGGGTAGAAGTATATAGGTCCGACCTATAAAATTCCACTTCAGATTTCGACGTCTATCATTTCGTTTAACCTACTTAGACTAGAGTCCTTCTTTTTCAAGGAGGATTGTCGAACAATTAAATCGCCGGAAACAACAATAGTGCTGGGCCTAAATTCTTCTTTTTGGCGCATCTGCTGCAAAAAAAGCTGAGCTGCCTGCTGACCAATACGGTGAGGATGAAGGTTGACTGTAGTCAAGCTAGGCTCAATCATGGATGCCATAAACTCGTCGCCAAACCCTACTACTGCTACATCCTGGGGGACCCGCCGCCGCCCCTTCAAAGCAACCAAAAGGTCAAAGGCATTGACATAGTTGACGGCAAAAATGGCATCGGGTGGAGCAGGCAACGCTAGCCAAGCATCGAGGGTTGCAACAGCTGACTCGGACTGGAAATTGATGTGGGCCCGCAGTTCGTCGCAAATCGGCAGGTTATGTTTTTGCAAGGCACTGATGTACCCTGCCACCCGATTGCGACTAATAAGCAATGATTCGGGCCCCGCCAGAATAGCGATGCGCCGGGCTCCCTGCGCGATTAGGTGCTCGGTAAGATTGAAGGCCCCGTTCCAATCATCGAGAATCACTTTGGCGCTTTCCACCTCATTGCACACACGGTCAAATTGCACGAGCGGAATGCCTCGACAAGCTTGCGGCTTTACATGATCGAAGTTTTCAGTTTCGCGCGAAAAGCAAATGAGTAACCCATCAACCCGACTGGCAATTAATGCCTGCACGTTGCTTACTTCCAATTCATAGGATTCTTTGGACTGGCATATCATCACCCGGTAGCCAGCTTCGCTTACTACTTGTTGAATGCCGCTAACAGCAGAAGCAAAAAAGGGCCTCTCAATGTCGGGGATAACTATGCCAACCGTGTTGGTCTCGCGGCTTTTAAGGCTTTGCGCCAGTAGGTTGGGACGGTAATCGAGTTGGCGGGCTACCTCCAAAATGGATTGGCGGGTGCTGGCACTGATATCATGGTGGCCGTTAAGTGCCCGCGAGACGGTGGAAGCTGCTAGTCCTAGTGCTCTAGCTACGTCACTAATAGTCGCTTGGGGACGCTTGCGCTTGGGAACCGACATGGGATTTTTGGTGGTGAAGTGGTAGTTGCATGCTGTGCAACTATAGCGTTGTTGCCCACGGACAAAGCCAGCCCGCATAACGCTATCAGCCGAAAGACATTTCGTGCATTTAATCATATGAGGGAATTTGCGATTCAGACGAGCTTCTTTCAGAGCGTGTACTTCTATATGCTGACAGTCAGATTATTATAGTTGCCTAACCTGGTCCTTTGTATTCGTTCCACAGGCGAGGTATCAGTTGCAAAGAGTAGTAGCATCGAATCAAGCTTTTGCACAGTGCGCGCCAAGCTGAGGATTGCTTTAAACTAACTCTAGCACTTGCACAAGAGCGATTTAGGCCGCCGCTTCTGTGATTGAATACTGCCGGCGTGGTGGAGACCCACTTAGTCAAGGTGAGGCGTAGGTTATGGGCTTGGCCGCCGTAAAGCTGGCGGTACGGAGGCTATTAACGGCTATTCTGCCAGCGTCATTGGTTGCGGATTTAACGCCGAAGCCGTTGGCAGTACTCGGGCCTTGGCACCCGGATTCCGCGGATTGATAGTGCTGGTTGGCTTGCTGGAAGGGGAGCGCACGTCGGACTCTTCCAGCAAGTTCCATTCAGGGCCAGCAACGCCGGATTCCGCTTGCAGCTATAAGCTACACAGCTAGGGCGCCACGCTTAAACGTGTAAGTTTATGAGTCTTCATAGGCAGGGGGTGGGATAGAAAGAGGGGAAATTGAACTGGAACGGGCAGCACGTAACCTAACGGCTAAGGCGGTAGCCAACAAGGTTTTTAGCTAGGTAAGCCTACTATGTATCAAGCTGCTTATCTAAAAAGAGTGGTCGGTAAGCGGCGCAACGGCGCTTACCGACCACTTACATTTCGCGTTTACAGCGCCTCCTAAGCGCACGGCCATGAACAGAACAGCAAGAAGATGCTCTTGAAATCAGAACTGTGCGCAGCTGCGACCCATGAGCTTGGAGTTAGCTGATAGGCAAGCAGTTGGCGCTGTGTAGTAGGCAGTATTGTTCGGCAAGCATAAGCTGAAACACCCGCCCTTGCATCAGGCTTAAAACTACGGATGGACTAACGCAGATTTTCACAAATGTTTACAACATGCGTTCAGAAGCGCAAGCCTAACCCAAGCCATAAAAGCCTGCTTTATAAGTTAGTTAGGGCAATTTGTGAAGCAAAACCCCACATGGTCTGCCGCCCAGCTTGCTGCGCTAATTCCACGCGTAGGCGACGGAATTAGCCAGTTAACCCTTGCTTCTTGCTTTTCCTATAGTCGGAGGGCAGGATGCTGAACTTGGCTTTAAATGACTTCGTGAAATAATGGGGGGTCGCAAACCCAGCCCGGTACGCAACCTCCGAGATGGTAAGGTCACTTTCCTGCAACAGTACTGCGGCCCGGTCCAGCTTAAAGGACCGAATAAATTCGACGGGCGGCATGCCCGTCAACTCCAAGATTTTATTGTAGAGTGAGCCCCTGCTCATGCCGAAATGGTCACTCAGGTCTTCCACTGAGAAGTTGGTGTTCTTAAGGTTCTTCTCGATATAGAGAACTACATTGTTAAGAAACTTCTCGCTGCTCGACTCTATTTCCACCGGGCTCGGGACGACTTGAAGTTGCCTGGTGTAGGTTGTTTTCAGCGCCCGGTTCAGCTCCAGCAAATTCTTGATTCTAACGTGCAGAATCTCGAAGTTGAAGGGCTTGGTTAAGTAATCATTGGCCCCGGATTCGAGCCCGCGCAGCTGCTCGTCCTCCTGCGTTAAGCCCGTTAGTAGGATAATAGGAATATGGCTGGTTCGCTTATCCGACTTCAGCTTACGGCTCAAAGCTACGCCATCCATGTAGGGCATGGTGATATCACTAACGATTAGGTCCGGATGGCAGGACAGGGCTTTGTACCAGCCGTCTTTGCCGTTCAATACATCCGTGATTTTGTAGTTGTCTTTTAGATTGTCTTTCAGGTAGTACCGGAAATCATCGTCATCCTCTACCAGTAGCAGATGGGGCAGTTCCTCGCCCTTGTGCTTTTTCACCGGCCTGCTAGGCTTTTTACTTTTTTCAACTACCTCGGCCACCTCAACCGACAGTTCGCTTTCCCCCGCAACCGCCGGAGTGAAAGTTGCGAGCGGCAACTCAACGATAAACGTCGTCCCCTGGCTTATCTCGCTTGCCACGGCAATCGTGCCGCCGTGCAGCTCGGCAAACTCTTTGGTGATGGAGAGGCCGATGCCGCTGCTTTGGTTTAAGACCGAACCGAGTTCGTGCCCCTGGAAGAAGCGCTCAAAGATAAGAGTCTGTTCGTCAGGCGAAATCCCGATACCAGTGTCGGCCACTTGAATACAAACCGTTTTTTGCGGCGCGGCCATAGCCGCCGGCAGGGTCGAAAGCTCCACGCTGACGTGGCCGCCCTCGGGCGTGAACTTGAACGCATTGGACAGCAGATTAACCAGAATCCGCTCCACCTTGTCGTAATCGAATAATACAAACAGTTGTTCAGCAGGGAGGCGCAGCGACAACTTGATTTTCTTGATTTCGGCCAGATCTTGGAACGAGTTGGTTACTTCTCGGACAAAAGACGAAATTTCTCCCTGAGACAAATTCAGTTGGAGCTCGTGTTCTTCCATCTTACGAAAATCCAGCAACTGATTTACTAAGTGCAAAAGCCTTTGGGCGTTGCGCTGGATCACCTGCAATTGCCCGGCACTTTGTGGGTCTTTCTGCTGGGCAAGCAACTTGTTGGTCGGCGCCAAAATCAGCGAAATAGGCGTGCGAAACTCGTGGCTTAGATTGGTTAGAAACTTGATTTTCAACAAATCCAGCGCCCGCGCCCGCTCGGCTTGCTTGCGTTCTTGCTGCTGCTCGAATTCCTTTCTCAACTGCTTGATGCCCCGATAACGAATGTAGAACAGAGTGCAGCCCATCAGGGCCACGTACAGCCCGTAAGCGTAGAAGGTTTTCCAGAAGGGGGGACGGATTGTAATCTTAATTGAAACGCCGGTCTGGTTCCAAATGCCATCGTTGTTGCTGGCTTTCACTTGAAACTCGTATTCCCCCGGATCTAGGTTGGTGTAGTAAGCCGTGGTGGTAGGGCCCACGTAATTCCATGCCTGATCGAAGCCTTTCAGCTTGTAGGCGTACTGGTTTTGCTGGGGCAACGTGTAATCCAGGGCCGCATAGTTGATAGAAAAGTTCTGCTTGTAATCTAATTCGATTTCCTTGGCAACGGCAATCGATTGCCGAAGCGGAGACTGGGTGCCAGCAACAACGGATTTATTGTCAACTTTCAAGTCGGTCAGTAGTACCCGGGGAACGTTGCGGTTAACCTTTATGTGAGCAGGATTGAAATAATTGAACCCTTCAATGCCGCCAAAGAAAAGTAAGCCGCTCGCCGACCTGATTCCGGAGTTGTTTATAAAGGCTTTGCCTTGCAACCCATTGTCCGGGGAGTAATGGGTGAATTTGTTTCGTTTGGTATCAAGTCGGCTGATGCCTTGGTTGGTGCTGATCCAGATGTTGCCCGCTTTATCCTCTAAAATTTTATGGATAAACCCATCCGGCCCCCCCTTTTGCTTGGGAAACGCAGTTAGCTTACTGGAATGAGTATCAAACTGATACAACCCATTGTCAGCGGTTCCAATCCACATAATGCCGTGGTGGTCGCGCCCAAACGTATTTATTCGGTCCAGACCCAGACCCGTCTGGGCCGCGTTGTAAATCGTGAATTGCTCGTCAACAGGGTGATATACCGCAATGCCGCCACCTGCCGTGCCAATCCAGATGTCGCCGTTCGAGTCTTCCTCGATAGCTCGGATATAGTTGTTGACGGGCAAAAGTTTATCCTCGGCATTTTTGGGGGTGTCGGTGAATCTGGTGATCCTCTTCGTATTAGGATCATACACGCTTACTCCGCCCCCGTTGGTGCCGATCCATATCGTGCCGTTATGGTCTTCTTTGAGGCAAAAAATATAATTGCTGTTTAGCTGCAAAGAGCCCTGTTTGGCAAGCAGCTGCTCGTAGCTGCCCGTTCGGGTATTATAAATGAACAAGCCGTGTCCGAACGTGGCTATCCAGAGCTGGTCGCGCCGATCCAGCAGCATACTCTGAATAGGTAGCCCGGCCAGATTAATTCGCTCGCGGCTTTTAATTTCAACGTGGCGGAATAATCGGGTTTTCAAGTTGTACACGTTCAATCCGCCCCCATCGGTGCCCACAAAAATGTCGCCGTTGCGGTTTTCGGCAAAGGCCGTCACGGAAGGAGCATTGAGGCCGAACGGATCAAGTTCGCTGCTGCGTTCGACGTTGAATAAGGTAAGATTCTGGTCGTATTTGCTGATTCCTCCCTGGTACGTTCCGACCCAATGAATACCCCCTTGATCGATAAACACGCTGCGCACGGATTTACTGTTCAAGCTGTAGGGGTCCCGGCTGTTGTGAACGTGGCGCGAAACCATCCCCGACTTCACATCCATAATATCGAGGCCTCCCTCAGTTCCCAGCCAAATGGTGCCGTCCCGGTCGGCCGCAATGGTGTAGATGTGATTGCTGCCAATCGTGTGCTGGTTGGTGTAGTTGAATTTAAAGTTGTTGAAACTCGCCTCATCGGCGGTTAGCTGGCTTAAGCCATTGCTCGTGCCGATCCAGAGTTGGCCGTACTGATCTTCCGCAATGGTGTTGACGGTGTCGCCAACCAAACTGCGCGCGCTGGTGGGGTCACGTTTAAAAGATTGTACTGCATTCGAAGTTGGGTTATAGCAAAACAAACCGTCTTCGGTTCCTATCCAGATTCTGTTTTTACGGTCCGCGTAGATGCAGATAGGATTCAACGTCCTCGATTGGTTGGAGGGAACAAGGGAAATTCGGGTGGTTTTAGCTGTTTGCGGCTTTAAGAGTTGCACCCCAGTAAAGGTTGCTACCCAGATATTACCGAATGTATCGCTGCACACGGATTTGATGTATTTATCATCGTCTGAGCTAGTTGTGCTACTTACCACATAAGGAATGAAAGCATCCTGGAGGCGGTTATAAGTGAACAGTGCCCCCCCCATAGTACCGACCCATAATCGGCCCGCTTGATCTTCGTGCAGAGCAGAAATCTCGTTCACCTGAAAGTCAGCCGTTTTGGGAGCCTTCAACTGATAGGTTTTAAAGCCTTGGCCGTCGTATTTTTTGAGGCCTCCGTCGGTGGCAAGCCAGAGCAAGCCGTACCGATCTTTAAGGATGGCATTGATTGTATTGGAAGCTAAATCATCCTTCGACGTCAACGCCGTAAACTTGATATCCCGCGACTGAGCGGAAGCGGACTCTCCCAGCAGCACCCAGACCAACAGAATCAAGAAGGTCCTGAAAGTGAATGCGTAGCAGAGGTAATGGAGTTTCCTTCTCATGTTAAGGGTAAGATTATTGCACCGCTTTTCGCCTTACTGGCGCTTATGGCCCTAAGCTCGCCTTTGAAAGGTTAGCGCAAGGTCCTTACCTGTGTGGCAAGCGACCTTAGGGACAATGAAGTACTCGATGCGCGTAGCAACTGGAAATGATTGAAACCAGTCAGATTACTACCAGGGATAAACAAAGATAAATTTTACTTGCCAGTAAAGCTGGTTCAGAAGCGACACGCTGGTAGAATGCTGGAACCGCCCTTTAGTACTCGTAACAGCGAGCTGAGGAGCTAGCACCCCGGATTGATTAGCAGCACCGGAGTTGAGGCTGCGCAGGCTTACTCTAAACCGGAGAACCTTGATAGCCATAAGCATAAATGCTGATCAAGCGAAAACTGCTAAGTTTAACTGGTTGCTTATTGATAGCAGATATGTGCCCCTCAAGGATGAAAGCAGTTTAGCTTTTCGATGTTCGAGATACTCCTGTCGATTTCCCAAACTTTCAAGCCATTGTACAGCTGCAGCTAATACGTTGGAATTGGCTAGCAAATGACCTAAGTAACTTAAGTGAGCACAGGAGAGCCGATACAACAAATAAGTACTGCCCTTTGCAACAATATGGTGTACAATAGCTACTTTAAACTAGATAATTTCAAGCTAATACGTGCTTAGTTGTGCAGCCAACAAATGTGCAGCAAGTTACAACGCAGGTTCACCAAGAGGCCTATTCAGGGTCAGTAGAGCCGGTTCTAGCAATTGCAGAGCTGGGAAATAGTTCGACATCTGTTGTAAGAATATATGCATGCTTGCGCTTGGCCCAGGAATATCTTTGAGCCCACCTAACTTCGAGGTTAGCGTTGAAGCTTTTTTGGTTTCACTCTACCACTCTTAGGCCAAGCAATTCTGTCGCTCCAAGCCTGAGATTAGCTTCTGCAACAGCCGATGCCAATCAGAAGCCAATCATCACCTGGCGCGGCATCTTAAGTCCTTGCTTGCCTAGCCATACGTTTCCGGCGCAGGCTGGCGGTCAACCAACTGTAGCAATGGAGTCCTAATTAGACAATCACTCCACAATTCGATTCAGGGGTGCTGTTCTTCATCCGTGGCCCTGTGCTCATTCTGCTTTCTTAAGATTTTAATCACTTGAATCTTTCCTCTCTACAGTGGCTGCACAATCGATTGTGATAGGCAGTTCCGCCCCCTCACAAACTGCCTATCGTGTGTGAGATATAGGCACATTCCCCTAGGCTCTTAAAAGTACGTAGCAAATACTTAAGAGACGGAACTGCTGCTTCTTTACAGCCAAGCTAGGGAAACAGTAGCCCGCTGAAAGTTTACCGACGGCCCAACGACAACCACCAGGATGAGACTATTCCATTCGACCTTGAAAAAGCAACTTACATACGCGGTGCTCGCCCTCGCCTTGGGCGGAATGGCAATGAGCTTCGTGCAGAAGCCAGAACCTACGTTGAAAGAAGCGTTCAAACGTGATTTTTACGTTGGGGCGGCCCTTAATTACAAGCAAAGCAGCGGGCAAGACCCTAAGTCCACTGCCCTAATCACGCAACAATTCAACACCATTAGCCCCGAGAACCTGCTGAAGTGGGGACCAGTGCACCCGCGCCCAGACACCTACAACTTCAAGCCCGCCGACGACTACGTGGCCTTCGGGCAGCAGCACAAGATGTTTATCGTCGGGCATACGCTGCTCTGGCACCAGCAAACCCCCAAGTGGGTGTTCGAAGACGAAAACGGCCAGCCGGCCAGCCGGGAAGTGCTGCTCAAGCGCCTGCAAGACCACATCAACACGGTCGTGGGCCGCTACAAAGGCAAGATTGGCGGGTGGGATGTGGTCAACGAAGCCATCGACGACCAGCAGGGCGAGCTGCGCAAAACCAAGTGGCTGGAAATTCTTGGGGAAGACTTCGCGGCCAAAGCCTTCGAGTACGCGCATCAAGCCGACCCCAAAGCCGAACTCTACTACAACGACTACAGCCTCTACCGCCCCGAGAAGCGCGAAGGCGTGATTAAGCTCGTGAAAGGCTTGCAAGCCAAAGGCATCAAAGTAACGGCCATCGGCATGCAGGGCCACTACGGCCTAACGCGGCCGAGCATCGAGCAAGTGGAAGCCAGCATCGTGGCTTTCTCGAAACTAGGTGTGCATGTAAATTTCACGGAACTCGACATCGACGTGCTGCCCAACCCCAGCCGCCGCCAAGGCGCCGACATTGCCGAAACCTTCAGTGCCGATGCTAAATACAACATCTATCCTAGTAGTTTGCCTGATTCGGTGCAGCAAAAGCTAGCCAAGCGCTACGCCGACTTGTTTGCCCTGTTTCACAAGCACCGCGACGTCATCGACCGCATCACCCTTTGGGGCGTAACGGACGCGGATTCCTGGCTCAACGACTGGCCCATAAAGGGCCGCACCAGCTACCCGTTGCTTTTCGGCCGCGACTACCTGCCCAAACCCGCTTTGCAGGCGGTAGTGCAAACTGCCAAGTAAAGGATAGCTTAGCACAAGAGGCATTTAACTCGCCACGGAAAAGCAAACAACTATCGCTCCATGAGTTTGCAGCCTTACAAGCAGATAGTACACATTTAGAAGTTGTTGATGAAAGGAAAATTCCTGCTTTTAACTATTTGGCTGGCACCCGCTCTGAGTTTAGGGCAGGCCGTGAAACTGCAAAGCTTCCCTGTGTCGGCGGTGCGCCTGTTGGATAGTCCTTTTCAAGAGGCCCAGCAAACGGACCTAGCCTATATGCTGGCCCTCAACCCCGACCGCCTGCTGGCGCCCTACTTAGCCTCCGCTGGCTTGCCGCCCAAGGCCGAGAACTACGGCAACTGGGAAAACACGGGTCTGGATGGCCACATGGGCGGGCACTACCTCTCGGCCTTAGCGTACATGTACGCCGCGACCGGCAACGAACAAGTACAACAGCGGCTCACGTACTTTATCAATCAGCTGGAAATCTGCCAGCAGAAAAGCGGCAACGGGTACTTAGGTGGCGTGCCGGGCGGCCCTGCTATGTGGCAGGAAGTGAAAGCTGGCAACATCAAGGCCAACAGCTTCGGGCTAAACCAAAAGTGGGTGCCCCTCTATAATCTGCACAAAACATACGCCGGTCTGCGCGACGCCTACGTAGTGGCCGGCAATGAAAAAGCCCGCGGCATGCTCATCAAGCTGACGGACTGGTTTTTAGACCTGACGGTCAACCTCTCCGATGCGCAGCTCCAAGACATGATGCGCAGTGAGCACGGCGGCCTAAACGAGATATTTGCCGACGTGGCCAACCTCACCGGCGAGCGGAAATACCTGACGCTGGCCCAGCGCTTTTCGCACCGGGCGGTGCTGGAACCCCTCTTGGCCGGTCAGGATGTGCTCAACGGCATGCACGCCAACACCCAGATTCCCAAGGTCATTGGGTTTGAGCGGGTAGCGGAAGCCGGCGGCGACCCAGCTTGGGCCGGGGCCGCAACTTTTTTCTGGAAAACCGTGGTCGAAAACCGGACGGTTTCCATCGGTGGCAATAGCGTGAGTGAGCACTTCAACCCGGCTACTAGCTTTGCCTCCATGCTGGAAAGCACGGAAGGGCCCGAAACGTGCAACACCTACAATATGCTCAAGCTCAGCAAGGACTTGTACCTGGCCAGCGGCTCGACCAAGTACCTGGATTACTACGAGCGGGCAACGTACAACCACATTCTCTCGTCGCAGCACCCGGGGAAGGGGGGCTTTGTGTACTTCACCCCCATGCGCCCCCGGCACTACCGCGTGTATTCGCAGCCCCAAGAAGGCTTCTGGTGCTGCGTGGGCTCCGGCTTGGAAAACCACGGCAAGTACGGCGAGCTGGTGTACGCGCACCGCGGGCAGCACGAACTACTGGTGAATCTATTTATCCCCTCCACCCTCACCTGGGTTGAGCAGGGGTTGACCTTGACTCAGAAGACCACCTTCCCTAGCGAGGAACGAACACAGCTGAAATTGAGCCTGAAAAAGTCCCGCACGTTTGCGCTCAGTATCCGTCAACCGCGCTGGGCGCCCACGGGCCAGCTGCTGGTGCAAGTCAACGGCCAACCGGTAACTACCAGCGCGGCCTCGCCGGGCTACGTTACGCTGACGCGCAAGTGGCGCTCGGGCGACGTGGTAACCGTGGCGCTGCCCATGACCACTACGGCCGAATACCTGCCGGACCGGTCCTCCTGGGTGTCGTTTGTGCACGGCCCAGTGGTGCTGGCCGCCGTGACGGATACCACCGAGTTGACTGGCCTGCGGGCCAACGGAGCCCGCATGGCCCACGTGGCCAGCGGCCGGCTCTACCCAGTGGAGGAAGCCCCAGTGCTCGTTTCCACCGGCCCGAACGTGGCCGAGGGCATCAAGCCCGTAGTAGGCCAGCCGCTCACGTTCACGGCCGCAGGCCTCATTGATTCCGACAAGTACCGCAACGTGCAGCTAGTGCCGTTCTACCAAATTCACGACGCACGCTACATGGTATACTGGCCTGTGACCACGCCCGCGGGCTTAGTGGCGCGCAAGGAAGAACTGCGGCGCAAAGACGAGGAAAAACGGGCCCTTGAAGCCCGAACTGTGGACCAGGTTACGCCCGGCGAACAGCAGCCCGAGTCCGACCACGGCTTTCAGGGCGAGCAAACCGAAACG
Organism: uncultured Hymenobacter sp.; assembly: GCF_964242765.1. Taxonomy (NCBI): domain Bacteria; kingdom Pseudomonadati; phylum Bacteroidota; class Cytophagia; order Cytophagales; family Hymenobacteraceae; genus Hymenobacter; species uncultured Hymenobacter sp. Next base: position 13,906 of record NZ_CAXTBM010000032.1, on the reverse strand, counting down.
GGCACTTTCCGCAATCGGCACTGGCGGAAGGCCACCGGCTGGTTCAGCTACAATTTGCGCAACCCGAAACGGGTTGCCCGCACGTTGCGGGTAACGTACGCGGGCGCCGACAAGAACCGGCAGTTCAGCATTCAAGTGAATGGACTGCCGTTGGCGAAAGTGCGCTTGGAAGGCAACCCGCAAGGCGACTTCTACGACGTGGAATATGCGTTGCCGGAAGCTTTTCGCAAACCGAATGCCCCTACGGAGCTAACCGTGAAATTCCTCGCGGAAGCAGCGTCTACGGCGGGAAGCGTGTACGATGTGCGCCTACTACAGTAAGCTGCCGGTCATCGGGCGCTAAGTCGCCCTATACCTATGCTCGGTTGAGTTTGCGGCGACTCTTCTAGTGCTTTCAAGCCTAAAACAATCTACTACACCCATTAAAAAGCCCACTCGTTTAGCGGTATGAAAATTAAGAGGTTTAGAGTGTTTGTAGCTGCTACAGCTGCTTTGTTGCTGCAAAATGTCGGGCTGTTTGCACAATCAATTGAGTTGGTCAACCCCATCATGACGGGCTTTTATCCCGACCCGAGCATTGTGAAGGTAGGACCGGATTATTATCTGGTAAACTCCACGTTTTCTTACTTTCCTGGCATCCCAGTGATGCACAGCAAGGACCTGAAAAACTGGAAGCAGGTAGGCAACGTCATCAGCCGCCCCTCACAAATGACCTTTATGGGCGACCGGATGACGCGGGGTTTGTTTGCGCCGGCCATCGAGTATCACAACGGTACGTACTACGTCACGTGCACACTTATCGACCACAAGGGCAACTTTGTGGTGACGGCCAAAAACCCCGCCGGCCCCTGGAGCGACCCCACGTTCCTGCCCCAAGTAAAGGGCATCGACCCCTCGCTGTATTTCGAGGGCGACAAAGCCTATGTCATCTACAACAGCGACCCGCCCGGCACCCCGCTCTACGACGGCCACCGATCCATCAAAATCATCGAGCTGAACCCGCAAACGCTGCAAACCGTGGGCGAAGCCAAAATCGTGGTGAACGGAGGCGTGGACATTAGCAAAAAGCCGGTCTGGATTGAGGGGCCGCACCTGATGAAGCGGGGCGACTGGTACTACCTGTACGCGGCCGAAGGCGGCACGTCGGTGAACCACACCGAAGTGGTATTCCGCAGCAAGGCGCCCCTGGGACCGTTCGTGCCCTACGAGAAAAACCCCATCCTTTCGCAGCGCGAGTTGCCGAAAGACCGCAAAGACCCTATTACGTCGGCGGGGCACGCGCAGTTTGTGGAAGGGCCGGATGGCAAGACCTACGCCATTTTCTTGGCCGTACGGCCTTACGAGGGCAACTTTTACAACACCGGCCGCGAAACATTCATCGTGCCCGTAGTGTGGAAAGACGAGTGGCCCGTCATGGACCCTGGCCCCAATGGTGTACAATACAGCTACAAAGCCAACTTCCCCGAAGTGAAGCAGCCCAGCGCCCGGCCCCAAAGCGGCAACTTCGCCTACACCCTCACCTTCGAGAAGCAACTCGACCCGGCACTGCTATTTCTGCGCACAATCGATAGCACCAACTTCTCCTTAAGCAAAGTCAAAGGGCTGACCCTGAAGCTGAAGCCCGAAACGTGCGCCGAAACCGGCAACCCGGCATTCATTGGCAAACGTCAGCAGCACCTGTACTGTACCACCGAAACCGAGCTGACGTTCGCGCCGAAAACGGCCAACGAAAAGGCAGGTTTGGTGATATTTCAGGACGAGAAGCACTTCTATTATCTCTGCAAATCGGTGGACCAGGGCAAGCCGCTGCTGCAACTGTTCAAAAGCAACCCCGACGACGCGAAGAAACCGGAGTTGCTAGCGCAAGCGCCGCTCAAGTCGGCTACGGCCAGCGTGCAGCTGCGCATCCAGGCCCTCGGCGACACATACAACTTTAGTTTCTCGGATAATGGCAAGACGTGGACAGCCCTCAAAGACAAAGTGGACGGTAAGTTCCTGAGTACGCAGGTGGCCGGCGGCTTCATCGGCTGCTTGTTCGGGATGCACGCCACGTCCTCGGGCCAGCCCACCACCAACACGGCCTCTTTCAAGTGGCTGAAATACGAGGGCAATGACCCCATATACAAGAAATAAGGCGCGAGGTGCGGGCGGCAAGGCGCTGGTCTAAACGGGCTTTTCCCACTCTTGTGTTTGCCTAACCGAGCCCTAATACCTGACTTTGCTCCGAGTGCGGGCGAGGCGGTAGCGCGGTAGCGCCGTCATTTCGACCACGTCTTCTCACTTACTACTTGTTATGCAACTGTTTTTCTTTTTTGGTGCGTTTATGCTTGCTGCCATCACTGCTCAGGCTGCTGGTCCCGTTTTCGTCAGCAGCCCTGATGGGATGGTGCAGGTGAGCGTAGACGTTACTGCCCAAGGTCAGCCTACCTATGCCGTGCGCTACCGCGCCGCCGAACTGCTGCGCCCCTCACGCTTAGGCCTGCAACTAGCCAGCGCCGACCTTACGCAAGGCTTGAAGCTAACCAAAGCCGATAAGGTAGAAGCCGTGGCCGACGACTACCAGTTGGCCACAGACAAGCGCGCTAATTGCCGTTATCGGGCCAACCGCCGGGTCGTGCACTTCGCGGGCCGGGCCGGGGAGCCTACGCTGAGCGTGGTGTTTCAGGTGTCGAACGATGGAGTGGCGTTTCAGTACCTCATCGAAGGCAAAAGCGCCGACGTGCAACGTATCACGACCGAAAAAACCAGCTTCCATTTGCCAGTGGGCACCAAAGGCTGGCTGCACCCGCACGCCAAAGCCCAAACCGGCTTTGCCAATACGCAGCCTTCTTACGAGGAAAATTATCAGCGCGGCATTGTGGCCGGCACGCCGTCCACGCTCGGGCAGGGCTGGTCGTTTCCGGCGCTGTTTGAGACGGGCGGACGTTGGGTACTGCTCACCGAAGCGGGCATGGACCGCACCTACTGCGGCACGCATCTGGCCCACACCTCGTCCGATGCCGACTACAGCGTAGCCTTTCCACAAGCCCCGGAAAAAACCACCCCCGACGCGGCACTGCTGCCCGAAAGCCGCCTGCCCTGGCGCTCCCCCTGGCGCGTTATCGTGGTCGGCAATTCGCTGGCGCCCATCGTGGAGTCGACGCTGACGACTGACTTGAGCGCGCCCGCTAAAACACCCGTGCTACCCGAAGCGCCCGGCAAATCGTCGTGGTCGTGGGTGTTGATGGGTGACAAAAACACCACCTACGACGTGCAGCGCCGCTTTATCGACTACTCGGCCGCCATGGGCTGGCGCTACTGTTTGGTGGATGCGCTGTGGGACAAGCAAATCGGCTACGACAAAACAACCGAGCTGGCGCAGTATGCCCGCTCGAAAAACGTGGGCTTGCTGGTGTGGTACAACTCCAACGGCAGCTGGAACGAGGCGCCCCAAACGCCGACCAAGGTGCTGTTTGACGCCGAAAGCCGGCGCAAAGAGTTTGCTCGCATCAAGCAAATGGGCGTGGCGGGCGTGAAAATCGACTTTTTCGGCGGCGACGGGCAGTCGTTTATGAACTACTACCTGGACTTACTGACCGATGCCGCTGAGGCCGGCCTGCTCGTCAACTTCCACGGCGCCACCATCCCGCGCGGCTGGAACCGCACCTATCCCAATTTGATGACTATGGAAGCCGTGAAGGGCTTCGAGTTCCTGACGTTCGACCAAAGGAACACCGACCAGGAGGCCACCCACTGCGCCATGCTGCCCTTCACCCGCAACGCCGTGGGGCCGATGGACTTCACGCCCATGGCGTTTTCAGAAATCAACGGCAAGCAGCGCCGCACCAGCAATGCCTTTGAGCTGGCCTTGTCGGTGTTATTTCAGTCGGGCATTCAGCATTACGCCGAGGTGCCCGAGGGCATGGCCGCGCAACCCACCTACGTGCAGGACTTCGTGAAGAAGCTGCCACCACGCTGGGCTGACGTGAAGCTACTCGATGGCTTTCCCGGCGAGTACGCAGTACTGGCCCGCCAAGCGCCCGACGGCAAGTGGTACGTGGCCGGCATCAACGCCACTGATGCGCCCAAAACCATTCAGCTCGACTTAGAAAAACTAGGATTGAAACAGAGCACCCTAATTACCGACGGTGATACCAACCGCAGCTTCAGCACCCGCGCGGTGAGCGGCGCTACCCTGAGCGTGACGTTGCCGGCCCGCGGCGGCTTCGTCGTGCAGCCCTAAGGTTGTCGCTCTCATAACCAAACAATCCTTCACTCGCCCACTTCCCGCATGCGTCACTGTCTGGCCAAAGCTTTCTTACTACTGGTTTACTGGACGAGCACTGGGGCGACCCATGGCGCAAACAAGCCCACACCGACGCCTCTGCGGCTGTGGTACGACCGGCCCGCTGCCAACTGGAACGAGGCCCTGCCCCTCGGCAACGGCCGCTTGGGGGCCATGGTGTTCGGGGCACCGGAACGCGAGCGGCTCCAGCTGAACGAGGAAACCATTTGGGCGGGCGGACCCAATAATAACGTGAAGCCCGACGCCCTGCCAGTGGTTCAACAGCTACGGACGCAGTTGCTAGCCGGGCAGCTGGTGGAAGCGCAGGCTCTGGCGCAAACCCAAATGCAGCCCGTCAGTAACAGCGGCATGCCCTACCAAATGGCTGCTAACGTGTACCTGAGTTTCCCAGGCCATGAGCAGGCCACCAACTACCAGCGCGACCTGGACATCAGCCGCGCCGTGGCCTCCGTCAGCTACCAGCTTGGGGGCGTGCGCTACCGGCGCGAGGTGTTTAGCTCCCTGCCCGATCAAGTGATTATCGTGCGCCTCACGGCCAGCCAGCCCGGCAAGATTAGCTGCCAGTTAGGAGCGGAAAGCCTGATGCAGCACACCCTGCGCACGGAAAACAACCAGTTGGTGCTCGACGGTCGCGGCAGTGAGCACGAAGGGCAGGCCGGTCAGATTCGCTTTCAGCTGCGGGGGCAAGCCGTGGCCGACGGCGGCACCGTGCAAACCACCGACGCTGGCATCCGCATCGAAAACGCCAACAGCGCCACGCTCTACTTCTCGATTGGCACCAATTTCATCAACTACCACGATGTGAGCGGCAACGCTGCGGCGCGGGCCACAGCGTACTTAACCCAAGCTATAGGCAAGAAGTACGAAGCGGCCCGCGCCGCGCACACGGCAGCCTACCAGCGCTACTTTAAGCGCGTGACCCTGAACCTGGGCGTGACGCCCGCCGCGCAGCTGCCCACCAACCAGCGCCTCGCAAATTTTGCGCAGGGCCAAGACCCGGCCTTAGCAGCCCTGTACTTTCAGTACGGCCGCTACCTGCTGATTTCCAGTTCGCAGCCGGGCGGGCAGCCGGCCAACCTGCAAGGCATCTGGAACGACCAGCTCAAGGGCCCTTGGGACAGTAAGTACACGGTGAACATCAACACCGAGATGAACTACTGGCCGGCCGAAGTGACCAACCTCACGGAACTGCACGAGCCCCTATTCAGCATGCTCAAAGACTTGAGTGTAACCGGCCAACAGAGCGCCCGCCAGATGTACGGCGCCCGGGGCTGGATGCTGCACCACAACACCGATATCTGGCGCATCACCGGGCAGGTAGACCCGCCGCAGTACGGCCTCTGGCCCATGGGCGGAGCCTGGTTATCGCAGCACCTGTGGGACCATTACCTGTTCACCGGCGACGAGCACTTTTTGCGCGAGTATTACCCCGTGCTCAAGGGCGCCGCCACCTATTTGGTGGATGCCTTGCAGCCCGAGCCCACCCACCAGTGGCTGGTAGTAGCCCCGTCGGTGTCACCCGAAAACACCTATGCGCTCAACAGCAAGCGCATTGCCATTGTGGCGGGCACCACGATAGATAATCAGCTGGTGTTCGACCTATTCTCAAAAACCATCCGGGCCGCCGAGCTGCTGAACCAGGACAAGCCCTTCGCCGATACCCTGCGCACCCTGCGCGAGCGGCTAGCCCCGATGCAAATCGGGCAGTACGGGCAGGTGCAGGAGTGGCTGCAGGATGTAGACGACCCCAAAGACCAGCACCGCCACATTTCGCACCTATATGGGCTGTACCCGAGCGGGCAAATTTCGCCCTACCGTACGCCCGCCTTGTTTGAGGCCGCCCGCACCACCCTCACGCAGCGCGGTGACGTGTCCACGGGTTGGTCGATGGGCTGGAAAGTGAACTTCTGGGCCCGCATGCAGGACGGCAACCACGCCTACCAGCTGCTTACCGAGCAGTTGCACCTGCGCTCCGGCGCGGGCGGCAACTCGGGCGAAGGCGGTGGCACGTATCCAAACCTGCTGGATGCGCACCCCCCGTTTCAGATTGACGGCAACTTTGGGTGTACGGCGGGCCTGGCCGAACTGCTCATGCAGAGCTACGACGGGGCCATCGACCTGCTGCCGGCCCTGCCCGACGCGTGGCCGACGGGCGAAGTAACTGGCCTAGTTGCCCGCGGCGGCTACGTGGTAGACCTTGCTTGGAAGCAAGGCAAAATCACGCGCGTGCGCATCACCTCGCGGCTCGGGGGCAACTGCCGGGTGCGGGTACACAGCCCCGTAGTGGCCGCCACCGGCCGCTTCAAACTGCGGCCGGCGCAGGGCGACAATGGTAATCCATTCTACCAAACTCCGGTGGTAAAGCCTCCGCTGGTATCCGCTAAAACGGCGGCTCGGCAGCCCACGCTGGCCCCATCGGTGGTGTATGATTTCCCAGCTACAGCCGGTATTACCTATGAATTAAAGGCGCAGTGATTTCTGCGTTTACCCCGCTTGCTTCTTTATCTCCCAAGATCAATTATATGAAAAACAGCTTTTTCGCCCTGCTCGTAGCCCTAGCCGCTTGGGGAACTGGCACCGACCTGCGGGCGCAAAACCCCATTATCAAAGACGTATTCACGGCTGACCCAGCGCCGCTGGTATACCGCGACACGCTGTTTCTGTACACCGGTCATGACACGGCTTCGGTGCAGGAAACCAACTATAAAATGCCGGACTGGCGCATCTACTCCACCACCGACATGGTGCACTGGAAAGACTACGGGGTGCGCCTTTCGCCCCGGACCTTTGCCTGGGCTACCGGTGACGCCTACGCGGCGCAGTGCGTCGAGCACAAGGGCAAGTTCTACTGGTTTGTGTCCACCTTCCACAAGAAAGACGACAACAGCCAAGGTGGTTCAGCCATCGGCGTGGCCGTGTCGGACCGGCCCACCGGCCCGTTCAAGGATGCCATTGGCAAGGCGCTCATTGTCAACGAAATGACCAAGGACAAGCCGCACGCCTGGGACGACATTGACCCTACGGTCATTGTGGACGACGACAAGCAAGTGTATATGTATTGGGGCAACGGGAGCTGCAAGTGGGTGAAGCTCAAGGACAACATGACGGAGCTGGCCGGCCCCATCAATACGTTCACGCCCAAAAACTACATCGAAGGCCCCTGGCTGTACAAGCGCAAAAAGCTCTACTACCTCGTGTACGCCAGCGCCGGCACCAAGCCCGAAATGATAGAATACTGCATCGCCCCCAGCGCCGCCGGGCCGTGGACCTATCGCGGCATTATTCAAGAAAACGTGCCCAACAGCTTCACCACCCACCCCGGCATCATCGACTACAAGGGCAAGAGCTATTTCTTCTACCACAACGGCTCGTTGCCCACCGGCGGCAGCTACCGGCGCTCCATTTGCGTGGACGACATGTACTACAACCCCGACGGCACCATCAAGCCCATAGTGCAAACCACCAAAGGCGTGGCCCCGGTGAAGTAAGCCCAACCAAGCCAAGCGCCGACTTCGCCTACTAAAACCGGCAGGCCTCACTCCTGAACGACAAGCACGGCTACGACTTTGCCCTGGCCGTGAACAGCGTTGCCTTGGCGAATTGACTTTCGATTTTATTACGACAGATTGCTGTACCTAAAGGGACCCCACACGGCACTTTCAGCTTTCCAAGAGTCCCTGCTACTCATTGAAAACCCGCTTTATGAATAATTATCTTGCCTACGTGCGGAGCAGCAAACGCGGTATCCTGGCCATCGTCTGCCTGCTTTCTGTGGGTGCTGGTTCCTGCTTCAGCCAGCGACCTACTCCGCCAAAGAAATTAGCGGGTAAGGCGGCTTTTTACACCAACACGTACCCCAACCTGTTTCGGGAGGCGGGCTATAGGCAGACCGACATCGACCGGAAGGTGACTCAGGCATACCACGACGTGTTCGAAGGCCCCAATAAGGTGTACTTCGAGGTGGGCGACTCCATGGCTTACGTGTCGGATGTGAAGAACGAGGATGCTCGCACCGAAGGGCTTTCCTACGGCATGATGGTGGCGGTGCAACTCAACAAAAAGGAGGTGTTTGACCGCCTCTGGCGCTGGTCCAAGAAATACCTCCAGCACCAAAGCGGCCCCATGGAAGGCTATTTTGCCTGGAGCATCAATACGACCACAATGAAGCGTAACTCCGAAGGGCCAGCCTCGGACGGCGAGCTGTACTTCGTGACCAGCCTCTTGTTTGCGTCAAACCGCTGGGGCAACAGTACCGGCATCAATTATTACCGAGAAGCCCGCCGCATTCTGGATGCCTCCTGGAAAAAGGATGGCGCCGGCGACGTGTACAACCTCTTCAATACCAAGTACAAGCAGATAAGCTTCGTGCCGGTCGGGGACATGTACAACTGGACCGACCCCTCGTACCATGTGCCGGCTTTTCTGGAAGTGTGGGCCGAATACGCCAAGGACGGGCACGAGCAGTTTTACCGGGACTGCGCCGATACGTCGCGCGTATTTCTGCACCGCGCCTGCGCCGCGCCCACCGGCCTCAACTATGACTACACCGAGTTTAGCGGTAAGCCCCACTCGACCCGGTGGGCGCCGGCCGCGTTTCGCTACGACTCCTGGCGCGTGCCCATGAACATTGCCATGGACTACGTGTGGTTTGGTAAGGACCGAGCGTGGCAGCAGCAGTACGCGCAGCGCTTTCAAGGTTTTCTGCGCACGAAAGGCCTCAACACCTTCGAAGACCAATTCAACGTGGACGGCTCGCGGCCGGACTTCATTCTGCCGGCCGGCAAGGTGAAGAAGCTGCGGCACTCGTTAGGTTTAGTGGCTACGTCGGCTTCGGCCTCGCTCATGCGCCCGGCCCCGCCCAAGCTGGATTTCGTGCACGCTCTCTGGAATGCCAAGCTGACGCCCTACGAAGACGGCTATTTCGACCCTTACTACGACGGCCTATTGTACCTGTTCAGTTTGATGCACCTGAGCGGCAAGTACCAGGCAATAAAGCCCGCCACGCACTAACTACGAAGCTCAATTATGAAGAACTACGTGTTACTGCTGCTAGCCATGCTGGGTGGTCTTGGACTGCGACCGGCCGCCTGGGCCCAAGGCACGTCGGCCTACAACCCCGTGGTGTATGCCGATGTGCCGGACCTGTCCATGATTCGGGTGGGAAAAACCTACTACATGAGCAGTACCACCATGCACATGAGTCCCGGCGTGCCCATCATGAAATCTACGGACCTGGTGAACTGGAAGCTAGTGAGCTACGCCTACGACACCCTGGCCAGCGTGGATGCCATGACGCTGGCCAAGGGCCAGAGCACTTACGGGCGCGGCTCGTGGGCCAGCAGTTTGCGCTATCACCAGGGTACTTACTACGTCAGTACGTTTGCCCAAACCACGGGCAGAACCCACGTGTATTCCACCAAAAACCTGGAAACTGGCCCCTGGAAAGCGGTATCGTTCCAACCGAGTTTGCACGACCATTCGCTATTTTTCGACGACGATGGCCGTGTGTACATGGTGTACGGCGCGGGTAAGCTGCAACTGACCGAACTCACGGCCGACGTGTCGGGCCTGAAGCCGGGCACCACGCCGCAAACTATCATCGAGAATGCCAGCGCCCCTGCTGGCTCCAACATCAACCTGCCGGCCGAAGGCTCACAGCTGTTCAAGGTCAACGGCAAGTACTACTTGTTCAACATCACCTGGCCGCGCAACGGTATGCGGACGGTTGTTGTGCACCGGGCCGATAAAATAACGGGCCCCTACGAGGGCCGGGTGGCCCTGCAAGACTTGGGCGTGGCCCAAGGCGGCCTCATCGACACGCCTGAAGGCAAGTGGTATGCCTACTTATTTCGTGATTTTGGTGCCGTGGGCCGCATTCCGTATCTGGTGCCGGTGCAGTGGGAGAGTGGCTGGCCAGTGCTGGGCACTCTGGTGGGCAAAGTCCCCGAAATGCTTGCCCTGCCCGCCAACAAAAGCCTACTGCCAGGCCTGGTTGCATCCGACGAGTTTACGCGCCGTGCGGGCGAGCCGGCTCTGCCCCTGGCGTGGCAGTGGAATCACAACCCCGACAACCAACTCTGGTCGGTAAGCAAGCGCCCCGGCTACCTGCGCCTCCAGACCGGGCGAGTCGATACGTCGTTCTTGCTAACGCGCAACACCCTAACCCAACGCACCATCGGACCGGCGTGCGCCGGCACCACGGCCCTGGACGTCACGCACCTGAAGGATGGCGACTTTGCTGGTCTTGGGGTGTTGCAGAAGCGCTACGGTTTGGTGGGCGTGCAGGCTAGCCAGGGCGCGAAGGCCATTGTGATGGTCAGCGCCGAGTCGGAAAAGCCGGTGGAATTGCAGCGCCTGCCACTGACGCAAAACAAGGTGTACTTCAAAATCGAATGTGACTTCTAGGACCGCCGGGACGTCGCCACTTTCTTCTACAGCCTCGATAACAAAACCTGGCAGCCCGTAGGCAAACCGCTCAAGATGGCCTACACGCTGCCGCACTTCATGGGTTACCGGTTTGGCCTCTTCAACTACGCCACCCAAACAACGGGCGGGTACGCCGATTTCGACTATTTCCGCATCACCGATAAGCTGACCAAATAGCCGCTTTGGTGGGGCACCTCACTAGAACGAGTACCCCCTTTACTAACCGCATAACCCGATGCGCACATTGAAACTTTACGCGCTGCTGGCAGCCCTGACCCTCATTGGTCTTTCGCCTGCCTACTCTCAAAACCCATTCATTACCAATCAATTCACTGCCGACCCCACGGCCCGCGTATTTGGCGACCGGGTGTACGTATACCCTTCGCATGACATTCGGGCCACCCCAGGGCACGGGCGGGCCGGCTGGTTCGTCATGGCAGACTACCACGTCTTCTCGTCGGCCAACCTCACCGACTGGACTGACCACGGCGTCATCGTCACCCAAAACAAGGTGCCGTGGGTGAAGCCTGATAGCTACAGCATGTGGGCGCCGGACTGCGTGTTCCGCAACGGCAAGTACTACTTCTACTTCCCCACCACGCCCCGCGACACCACCCAGGGCAAGGGCTTCCGGATTGGGGTGGCCGTGGCCGATAAGCCCACTGGCCCGTTCGTGCCGCAGGTCGCGCCCATTGCCGGCGTGCACGGCATCGACCCTAACGTGTTCATCGATAAGGACGGGCAAGTCTACCTCTATTGGTCGCAGGGCAACATCTACGGGGCCAAGCTGAAGAATAACATGCTGGAACTGGCCGCCGAGCCCAAGACCCTCGGCGAGCTGCCCACCAAAGGCTTGAAGGAAGGCCCGTACGTGTTTGAGCGTAAGGGAATTTATTACCTAACGTATCCGCACGTCGAGAACAAGACCGAGCGACTCGAATACGCCACCAGCACGAGTCCGCTGGGGCCATTTACGGTGAAGGGAGTGATTATGGACGAGTCGCCGACGGGGTGCTGGACTAATCACCATTCGTTTCTGCAATTCAAAAACCAGTGGTATCTGTTCTACCACCACAATGACTTGTCGCCGAACTTCGACAAGAACCGGTCTATCAGAATCGACAGCTTATCCTTCGCCGCCGATGGCTCCATTCGAAAAGTGCAGCCCACCCTGCGCGGTGTCGGCTTGACCAGTGCCAAGCAGAAAATTCAGCTGGACCGCTACAGCCGCCTGAGCGAGCAGGACGCAACCATTGCCTTCCTGGACACCGCCAATACGTTCCAGGGATGGAAGACCGTATTCGCCAGCGGTTCCGGCTGGGTGCAGTACAACGGGGTGGCTTTTGGGCAGCAAAAACCGAAAACCGTTTCGCTCCGGGGTGCATCCACTGCTGGCGCTATCCTGCAAATCCGGCTGGATAATGCGGCCGGGCCGGTTGTTGCGGAAGTAACCGTGCCGAAGGGCGGCGCTTGGCAGGAAATCAAAGCGCCGGTCACAGCCTTCACGCCCGGTACGCACGCGCTGTATGTGGCACCGAAGTCCAAGGCAGCGGCCGTTGAAGTGGACTGGGTGCGCTTCGAGTAAGCTTGCCAGCTTGGCCTGAGCCGCAAAAAATTCCTTCCTTCAGGAAGCAACTGGTGTAAGAAGCTGACTGACTCCATCTTTCCAATTCCCATTTCTATGAAGCTTGCTACTGCTTTACTCGGTGTGCTCCTGCTTACCAGTGGAACCCAGCCGGCGGCCACCACTTCGGGCCCGGTTGCCGAATTTCCTTTCCAGAATCCCGACCTGCCCATCGACCAGCGGGTAAACGATTTGGTGGGGCGCCTGACGTTGCCCGAGAAGGTTTCGCAGATGCTGAATGCTTCCCCGGCCATCGACCGGCTGGGTGTTCCGGCCTACAACTGGTGGAACGAGGCCCTGCACGGCGTAGCGCGCACCAGCTTGAAAACCACCGTTTTCCCGCAGGCTATTGGCATGGCTGCCACCTTCAATACCGATGCCATGCTGCAAATGGCCACCATCACGTCCGATGAGGCGCGGGCGGTGCACCAGGAGTACGTGCGGCGCGGTGAGCGGGGCATCTACCAAGGCCTCACGTTCTGGACGCCCAACATCAACATCTTTCGGGACCCACGCTGGGGCCGGGGCCAGGAAACCTACGGCGAAGACCCCTACCTGACTGGGCAGCTCGGCAGCGCGCTGGTGAAAGGCTTTCAGGGCGACGACCCGAAATACTTGAAAATAACGGCCTGCGCCAAGCACTTCGCCGTGCACAGCGGCCCCGAGTCGTCGCGCCACGAGTTCAACGCCCAAATCAGCGACTACGACCTCTGGGACACGTATTTGCCCGCCTTCCGCGACCTGATTGTAGATGCCAAGGTGGCCGGGGTGATGTGCGCCTACAACGCCTACGCCGGCCAGCCCTGCTGCGGCAGCGACAAGCTGATGAACGAGATTCTCTACGACAAGTGGAAGTTTAAAGGCTACGTCACGTCGGACTGCGACGGCATCAACGACTTCTGGCAGCACCACAAAACCGACCCCGATGCGGCTACCGCCGCCGCCAACGCCGTGCTGCACGGCACCGACATCGAGTGCGCCACCGGCAAGCTTTTCACGTACAACTCGCTGCTGGAATCGGTGCAGAAAAAACTGATTACCGAGCAGCAGCTCGACGTATCGGTGAAGCGGCTCTACAAGATTCGCTTTCAACTCGGCATGTTCGACCCGGTGGAGCGCGTCAAGTACGCCCAGATTCCGATGAGCGTGGTGGAAAGCAAGCCGCACCAGGCCCACGCCCTGAAGATGGCCCGCGAGTCGGTGGTGCTGCTTAAGAACGAGAAGAACACGCTGCCGCTGCGCAAAAACCTGCGCAAAATCGCCGTGCTCGGCCCCAACGCCGACAACGAAAGCGTGCAGCTCGGCAACTACAACGGCTTCCCCACCGACATCGTGACGCCGCTCGAAGGCATCCGGGCCAAGGTGGGTTCAGGCACGGAGGTGGTGTATATCCAGGGAGTGGACTACGCCAGCAACGTGGTGTACGAGCCGCTCGATATCAACAAACAGTTGGCGTACGATGGCAAGCCAGGCTTCCAGGCCCAGTATTTCAAGGGCACTAACCTGGAGGGCACGCCCGTAGTTACCCGCCAGGAAGTGGGGCTGGACCGCTACCTGGCCAACGTGAAAAT
>NZ_CAXTBM010000031.1:0-71831 GCF_964242765.1 uncultured Hymenobacter sp. | reverse complement strand
CACCAAGCCCTTACTGGCCCGGACGTAGGCCCCGTACTCGTAGTTTTCAATCCGGTCCCCGTCCCGGGAGTCCTGAAACAAGCTGCCATCCGAGCCCAGCAAATACTGCCGGTAGGAGCCACCCACCACCACGTCCACCAGGTCGGATTTAAAGTTGTACTGCGCGCTGCCGTCGTGGAGTAGCGAGCGGATAACCAGCCGGGCACCGACGCCCGGCGTGGGGTTATGAATGATTTGGTCGCGGGCCGCCGCGAATTCCGGCGTGCCGGGTTGTAGCAGCGGGGCGTTGGTAGTGGCCGCGGTGCGGGCAGTTAGGGCCGCCGCGTCGGCGTTGCCCCCGTTGGCGGCGAAGGCTTGGTTGTACACGGCTGCATAGGTGCCAAAATAGCGCTCAGCGTAGCTGCCGGGGCGGGAGTTGCCCCCGCCGGTAGGCACGTTGAAGCCCGGGGCCAGTTGGGTTTGCAGGAAGGCGCCTAGGAAGCCCAGGTTATACGAGCCGTCGGTTTGCGGATCGCGCCCGCCGGAAAAGTCGCGGGTGCTGAAGGCCCGCACAAACCAGTTGCGGCCCTCAACCAGCACTTTGGCTTGCTGCACGCCGCTGTTTTCGAAGCGGTACCGCGCTCCGGCCTGGTAGGTGCTGTTGGTGCGGTTGTACTTGTAGCCCACCGTGGCCTTCACCCGGTCGGTGAGCAGCACCGACAGGCTGGGCGCGACTTTCAGCGAGTAGGTTTTGTTGTCGCCGCCAATAAGGTCGGCCTCCGAGTAGCCGGGCAAAAACACCGTTTTGCCGGCCAGGGCCCCGCCGGTGGCCGTGAACGTGTTGCCGATGTCGCCGTAGCGGCTCACGGCATCGTAGCCCAGGTTGGAGCCGGCCGGGTTGTTGGCGGGCTCAATCAGCGAGGACGTGGCATCCTGGTTGTTGGCCGTGAAATCATGGGCCTGAATGTAGCCGCCCGCTATTTTGAAGGCCACCCGCTCCCCGAGCTTCACCGCGTAGCGCAACTGGCCGTCGAGCAGGTGGCGGTTGCCGGCCCGCAGACGCACGCTCAACCCCGGGTCGCGGAAAGGGTCGCGGGAGTTGGTGAGTAGCACCCCGTTGAAGGCATTGGCGCCGTACAGGGCCGAGGCCGGACCGTGCACGATTTCCACGCTGGCCACGTCGAGCACCGGAATGCCCAGCAGGTTGCCGAAGTTGCTGCTCAAACTGGGCGCGGCCGTATCCACGTAGTCGGCCAGCTGAATGACCCGGTCGGCGCGCGAAGAGTTAAAACCCCGGGTGCTGAAGCTGGTGGTGAGCATGCTGGAACTGCTGATGTCGATGGATTTGAACCGCCCCAGGCCCGCCACCAGGTCGGGGGTGGTGAGTTGCTGCACCTGCCGCTGGTCGAGCTTCTCCACCGTCACCGGTACCTGCCCTATTGCTTCCTCCACGCGCGACGCGGCCACTACTACCTGGTCGAGCAGGGTACTGGGCTTCAGAACCACCGGGGCAGTGGCGCTAAACGAAGTCAGGGGTATTTCCTGGCTTTCGTAGCCCACCAACGACACGACCAGCACCGACGGCGCGTTGCTGGGCTTGGTGTTACGGAGTTCAAAACGGCCATTTTCATCCGTGCTGCCCCCAATGTAGGTGCCCTTCAAAAAGACTGTCACCCCGGGCAATGCTTGCCCGGCCTCGTTCTGCACCCGGCCGCTTAGAGTTTGCTCCTGCTGCGCCCAGGCACCCAACGACGACAGTAAAAAAGCGAGCAGCAGGGCGAAAAATGTAGAGTTTGTGTTCATGACCTTGAATGGAAAGATGGATCACACGTGTGCGGCAAGCAAGCCCCCGTAACCGTTGCACGGGCACGGAGTAGGGCAGAAGGCTAACACTGTTTTACCTACCGGTTCCAGTATCTCAGCTAGCGTGAGCTGCGGGTCAGGTCGGCGGCTATGGCAGTTCCGTGGTTCACAAGAATTCGGTTGGTAGCTAGGCTGGCAAGCATTAAGGGCTTGACTAGGCTCAGGCCTGGGTGAGTGCGGTAGTGAAAGTATAAGTGCACATGCCCCTTTCCTAAGCGACAAATAGTGTCTGTCGGCTGCCAGTGACGGGTTTCAAGTATCCGAACCGCCGAGCGTAGCAGCAATAGCATTTTTTATAGTTATAATATTGAATATACAATTTTTATAGTATTATGTACCACTAATGGTTGGCGCGTTTGCAGCTTTTACCAAAGAAAGACAGCCATGAATCCTGCTACCACTCAGAGTCTGTTTTTTCAGCACCTGAAAAGCTACGTGCCGCCCCACAAGGCGCTAGTAGAAGAAGTAGCCGACCTGCTCGGAATCAGCACCGACAGCGCCTACCGGCGCATCCGCGGCGAGAAGCCCCTTGGTTTAAGCGAGCTTCAGCAATTGGCAGCGCATTACAAGGTTTCCCTCGATCAACTGCTGAACCTGCAAAGCGACGCGGTTCTGTTTACGGGCAAGCCCGCAGCCCATGCCCCAGTCACGCTGGACAGCTGGCTGACCCGGATGTTAGGCCAGCTGCAACTCATGAACAGCTTCGGCAGGCGGCACCTGTACTATTTACTCAAGGACATTCCCCCCTTCTATCACTTCCAGATTCCAGAGCTGACCGAGTTCAAAATGTTCTTTTGGATGAAATCCATTCTGCATTACGACAGCCTAAAGGGGGTCCAATTTCGCTTCGGCGACCCGCAGTATGAGAACAGCCATGCCCTGTGCCAACGCATCGTGGCGTTGTACAGCGAAATGCCCACTACGGAAATCTGGAATGCAGAAAGCGTGAACAGCACGCTACGCCAAATCGAGTTCTACCATCAAGCCGGCGCTTTCGCCTCGCCCGATGATGCCCGCCTGCTCTACGAAAAGGTCGCTGAACTGCTCGATGCCATTGAATACCAGGCGGAAGTGGGCGTAAAATGCATCATGAAGCAGCCCGGCAGTAGCCGCTTATCCTACCGCCTGTTTGTCAACGAACTCATTTTAGGTGACAACACCTTGCTAGTGGAGCTAGACGATATTCGGCTAACCTATCTCAACCACAGTGTGCTGCATTTTCTGGGTACCCGTGATGAAGAGTTCAATGACTTCATGTTTGCGAACCTGGACAACCTAATGAAAAAGTCGACGCTCATCAGTGGCGTAGGAGAAAAGGAGCGTAGTCAGTTTTTCAATGCCATGCGCCAAAACATCCATCATCGAGCAAGAATGTTGTAGGGGCAAGCAACAGCGCTGGAAACGGGTACGGGAGGACAGGAAATGCAGGGTGGCGCGTCTGGGGAAGCCACGAGTGCACTAAGACCTCGACAAACGCCCCCACGCGCGTGCACCGGACGCAACCAAGAACCGCTGTACAAAGCAGGCTATTCTGAGGCGAAACGAGCCGAAAGAATTCTGCTCTTCCATGCGAAGCACCCCAGTAAAAGTTTAGGTAGCCATCTGCTTCAGCTATGGTGCTTTATTCTGCTCATTATTGATTTACTGGGATATAACGTGGCGCCTAGAGGCGTTCGTCGAATACGTGCGGCACGACGGTTTGCACTGTTACCCGGCCAATCTGCGGGTGCACGGGATTGAGTAGCAGGTTGCGCGAGGGGCTGGTCTTCAGCACGACCGACGGCACCGCGAAAGCCAAGGCCGGATAGGAGGGCTGCAAGCGGGGTAGCAGGAAATAGGGCAACTCGGTCGGCGCCGGCACTTGCTGCCAGCCGACGGGCAATTGGTCAATAGAAACATTCTCTACTAACTCATCCGGCACGTCCAATGTAACTTGCACCAAGGGAGGCAGGTCCCGCAGGGGCGTACCGTCGGCGTGTACGAGCACTTCCAACAGGGCCAGTTCCGGGGTGGTGGAGGTGTAGACCAGCGGCACGCCCACCGGGTTCCAGCGCCCACCGAACAGGCGGGCACCTTCCCCCTGCAAGAGGGTGGCCACGAACGCTGCTTTCTGGATGCGATAGACCAGGGGCATGCGCAACTAGCTGTAGACGCCGTGTTCCAAGCGTCCTAGTAGTTGGTCCACTACCTGAAAACTGGTGGCTGTGTCTAAATACGCGAGGGGGGAACGGCCCTCCAATACGGGCAGCGGGCGCCGGAGCCAGCGATTGAACTTGCCTTGATCCTCGAAGACGGCTAGCCCGTGCAGGGCCAAGTTATCGAGCAGCAGCAGCCGCTCGCTCTCGGTGGTGTCGAGGTGCCCTTCTGCTTCCTCCAGCCGCCGGGCCAGCGTGCGCTCGGTCAGGGCCAGTAACGTGGCTACCTCTTTCAGCGTTAGCTCCAGGCGAGCAGTCAAGGGCCGCACCGCTGCCGTCGGCACTTGCTCGCGGACGCGCCGGACTAGCCCGTGTCCGCGCAAGGGGTGGTCGGCTACACCGCTTCCCCAAGTTTCACTTGGCGCTGGCGTAGTGGCCGCTGTTTTGCTCTTCCTGTCCGGGGCTTTACTCTGGGGCTCTACCGGCCGGAGCTGGTTCGAGGAAGGACGCGTGGTAGCTTTCATACGCTGGGTAATTTGTCGGTAAGTATACTGACATTTTTCCAAAGCAGAACGTGCCACTTATGCAGCAGATAATCCAAGAAACGTGTACGGCAATGGTGCTGCCCTAATCGGAGCGGATAGTGCTAGGTTTAACGGGCGCTCTTATCCCGACTTACTATTCATAACGCTCCTCGAAGCAATTCGACCTGGCGGCGTACATGGTACCCGTATCCGGTGCGGGTTATTAAGGCGTTCGTATTCATCCCATCGTATTAAGACCATAAACTGCACCTTTACCTGATCGGCGGGCGAACAGCTTTCGGATCTGTGCCATCTAGGGCTTCCAATTGCCCCTGAATTTTCGGCTTCGTTCTTTTTCTTCGCCTCACTTCTCGTATCTACTACTCCGATGAGAATCAAGCTCCTGCTTCTGCTCCTGTGCGTTTTTACCCTCGAAGCAACTGCTTGCACCATTGTTTCGGGTACGGATCGGCAAGGACAAACTTGGGCCCTGAATAATGAAGACTTTTTCCATACCGCTTCCAATTATGTGAACGTCTTTCCGGCCCAGAACAAGAACGTGCTGGGTTATATTACGCTCACCTATGGCTCTCCTGAGAGTAGTATGCAAGGGGGCGTGAACGAAGCGGGGCTCTTTTTTGACATCAATGCGTTGCCCCCGCCGCAGAACTACAAGTTGAGTTTCGGCAAAAAGCCGTTTCCGCACGGCAACATGCTGGAGTATATGCTCCAGCACTGTCGGACGGTGCCGGAATTTTTGGCGTTGTGGGACACGTACTATATGCCGGATATGGGGGACCAGATTCATCTGGCCGATAAGCACGGTAATCTGGCCGTTATCGCGCCGGATACTATTCTGCGCGCAACCAAGCAGCTTACCTCCACCAATTTCAACGTGTGTGCTACCGGGCCGGCAAAGCAAAGCTGCTGGCGCTACCCCCTCGCCCAACAATTGCTGGCGAAAGGCGGCGTAAGCCAAGCCAACTTTGTCCAGATTGCCGCCGCCACGTCCCAGCGGGAATTTACCACCTCGGTCTACACGAATATACACAACCTCTCCACCGGGGAAATCTGGTTTTATCTGGCCGAAGAATACCAGACGCCCTGGCATACGAGCGTGCCCGCCTTGTTGAAGCAAGGCCCACAACATATCCTGTTGACGAGCCAATTTCCCCGCAATGCGAGCCGACGCCTGGCCCAGGTTATGCAAACGCAGGGTACAACTGACGCCGTCAGTCGCTTTCTACAAGCGGATCGATTCAGTGCGAGTGAAAAGGAATCGCAGTTGCGGATGGCCTTTTTGAATAACTTCTATATCGACAAGGATTTCACCAAAGCCACCGTCCTGTTTCCCCTCTGGGAGCGGTATATGCACACCAACAATCGCCTAGACAGTACGGAAGTACAGTTTACCAAAGCCGAGGTGTTGGCGGTGAACGGGAAGAACGAGGAAGCTATTGAGGTGTTAAAGGCCGTTAAAAAGCCTAGTTGGAAAACCGATGCGTTGCTAGCAAATCTTCGGAATACAGAAGAGGCCAACGCGGTAATTGACTTGACTGGGTACTCCGCCGCCAAAGCTGTTGTGGTGGAGATTAAAGGAGATTATAATTTTCTTCGCTTTATGCAAAAAACGCCCACTGGTTGGCGCTTACGCCTAAAGTCTGATCGAAAAGAACTCAAATATTGCTTCTACATCGAGGGTAAGCGGGTCGTGAATTCGGCACAACCAGTCGTGCAACACCAGGAAACTGCCAAAGGCGATTATGCCTCGTTCAACGTGTTGAAGCTGTAAAAGCAACGCAGCCGATAGACGTAGGCCCGTTGCGCTTAGCGAAGGGGCGTTTGATCCAGCGCGTGCCCATGCCCGGAATGCGTGGCCGAGCTAGACGCGGCCTTATTGGTCGGGCAAGCTGTGCCTCGGATCCTCCATACTCGAAGCGCGGGCGGCTTACAGGCGATTCTGAAGCTTCTATGCTGGCGTGCCGGCTTAGGGGAGTGTCTGCTCTACTTTCGCGTTATCATATAATTAATCATTGTTTTTATTGCTTGTTTCTGCGGACCTTACACCGCCAATCTGATTGGTTTTGCCTTGCATAACCGGCGAATCCATGATGCCGGTTGCGCTCCGTTCTGCTTTATTCCAACCGCCCCACACGCGGGGTATTCTTTCTTTTCCTATCTCCTTATGAAACAAACATTTACCTGGTTACTGCCGCTGGCAGCAAGCCTAGTGCTATGCGCGCCTCGTTCGCAGGCCCAGCGCGTAGAAACAGCTACCCAGGCGTGGGCGGTGCAAGCGCCTATTGGTCAGGCCGATATGGTGGTTGACGCCGACGGCAACACCTACCTCACCGGGGGCAGTAGCGACTATGTTACCCTCAAGTACTCTCCGAGCGGCCAATTGCTCTGGGAAAGAAGATACAACGCCACGCTCGGTACCAAGAACGGGTACGAACAAGCCCAGGCCATAAAAGTGGATGCGGCCGGCAACATCCTGGTAACGGGCAGTTCGATATTCACTCCCGATCCTGGTACCACGGGCACCCGCGAAGACATTGTAACGGTCAAGTACTCGCCGAGTGGGCAGCTGCTTTGGAGTCAGCGCTTCAATGGCGCCAACTACCGCGACTTTCCCACCGACCTGACCACTGATGCGACCGGGAATGTGTACGTGATTGGCTATACGTCCTTGACCATCAACCAGCCGGTGGCCGACATGCTCCTGATCAAGTACTCGGCCAACGGGAGTCAGCTTTGGAGCGCGCCTTTTACCAATAGTGGGGCCCGAGCCGATGCCGTGGCCGTGGATCCGGCCGGGGACGTGTACGTGCTAAAATCAGGGATCATCGCCAAATACGCCCGCGCAACCGGGCAGTCGCTGCTCTATTCTTATCCTGTTGAGGGAGGGTTCAGCGACCTGCGGGTGGACGCGGCGGGCAATGTCATCGCCATGGGGACGGCCGCTGGTACGGCCCCGGGCAGCACTGGCAGCGATTACTATACGGCCAAGTACTCGCCGAGTGGGCAGCGGCTCTGGGCAGCCCGCTACAACGGCCCGGGCAATGGGCAGGACCGACCAACAAACCTGGTCCTGGATGGGGCAGGCAATGTGGCCGTTACCGGCGTTTCGAGCAACGGCACCAGCAACGACTTTGCCACGCTCTTCTACGATGGCGCTAGTGGGACGCAGCGCTGGGTGGCCCGCTACAGCAACCTGACCGGCCTCGCGCATCCGACCGCGAAGGTAGTCTTGGACGGGACCGGCAACGTGTACGTGGCGGGCGCTTCGAGTAGTAATCCAGACTCCTACAATGACTTTAACACCATCAAATATAGTCCCCAAGGCCAACTGTTGTGGGACGTGCGGTATAGAAACACGGGCAACTTCTATGAGGGCAATATTCAGGGGCTGGGCGTGGATAGGACCGGCAACGTGTACGTAAGTGGCCGTCTCAATCTGGGTAATAGCAATGCCACCGTTAAGTACGAACAGCAGACAATCGTGAATCAGGCGCCGGTGGCCAACGCCGGCTCCAACCAAAGCCTGACCTTGCCTACGAGCAGTGCCCGCCTGAGCGGCTCGGGCACCGACGCCGACGGCACGATTGCCAGCTACGCCTGGACGCAAGTGAGCGGCCCCAACCCGGCTAGCTTCTCCAGCCCCACCGAGCCTGCGCCCACCGTGAGCGGGCTGGTCGCCGGCACGTACGTCTTCGCCTTGGTGGTGACCGACAACACGGGCCTGCGCAGCGCCGCCAGCCAGACCACGCTCACGGTCAACCCCGCTGCCCCCAACAATGGCACCGCCCTCTACCGCATCCATGCCGGCGGCGAGCAAGTCACGACCTCTATCGGCCCCTTCGCCGCCGACCAGTACAGCACGGGCGGCTCCGTCTTCGCCACCGACCAGCCCATTGCTGGTACGCCGGATGACGCCCTCTACCAGACCGAGCGCTACGGCAATGCCTTCTCCTACGCCTTTGCCGTCAGCCGCGGGCAGCAGTACCAGGTGGTGCTCCACTTTGCCGAGGTCTACGCCACGCAAGTAGGCCAGCGCGTCTTCGATGTGGCTCTGGAAGGCAACACGGTGCTCGACAACTACGACATCTACCGCAAGGTCGGGGCCTTCACCGCCACCACCGAGCGCTTTACCCTCACCGTGGCCGACGATGAGTTGAACCTCAACTTTAGCTCGCTAGCCAGCGAAGGGGGAGTGGACAACGCCAAGGTCTCGGCTATTGAAATCTACCGCCTGAGTGACCCTGCCCCGACGGCGGTGCTCCGCCTCAAGGCCGGCAGTGGCCCGCTCAGCACGAGCATCGGTTCCTTCGCCGCCGACCAGTACGCGACGGGCGGCGCGGTCTATGCCACCCCCGAGACCATTGCTGGCACGCCGGATGATGCTTTATACCAGACCGAGCGTTATGGGTCATTCACCTATAACTTGCCTGTTCCGAATGGCCAATACACCGTCAAGCTCCACTTTGCCGAGCTCTACTGGAACACGGCTGGCCAGCGCGTATTCAACGTAGCGGCGGAAGGCACCACGGTGCTCAACGCCTACGACATTGTGCAGAAGGTGGGGCCGCTAACAGCCACCACGGAGACCTTCCCCGTCACTGTCACGGATGGCGTGCTTTCGCTGGCTTTTGCCCCTGGAGCAATGGGCGTAGACCAACCGAAAGTGTCGGCGATTGAGGTGCTGGAAGGGATGCCGACGGCGGTGCTGCGCCTCAAGGCTGGGGGTGACGCGCTGACCACCTCGTTTGGCCGCTTCGCCGCCGACCAGTATTTTGCCGGCGGCAGCGACTTCGCTGCCACGGCGCCCATTGCCGGTACGGAGGATGATGCGCTCTATCAGACCGAGCGCTATGGCAACTTTCTCTACAGCCTGCCCGTGCCCAACGGCACCTACACCGTCAAGCTGCACTTCGCCGAGCTTTACTGGAACACGGCTGGCCAGCGCGTCTTTGACGTGGCCGCGGAAGGCACCACGGTACTCCGCGCGTATGACATCGTGCAGAAGGTGGGGCCGTTGACGGCCACCACCGAATCCTTCGCCGTCACGGTGACCGACGGCGTGCTTTCGCTGGCCTTTGCGACCGGGGCAGCCGGTGTGGACCAGCCCAAGGTGTCGGCCATCGAGGTGCTGAGCGCAGGCTCAGCCCGCCAGGCACCGGCGACCACCTCGGCCGCACGTACCGGCGCCAGCCCACTGGCAACTAGTTCTTCGGCCAAGGTGCCGGTCTACAGCGCCCAGGTCAACCTCTATCCTAACCCTTCCGCTGATGGCCGCGTCACGGTCGAGTTGCCGGCCGCTTTCCAAGGCGAAGTGGCCTACTCGCTGGTCTCCTCGCTGGGCACGACCGTGAGCCAGGGTCAGCGCACAGTTTCGCGGGCGGGACAGCCCTTGACCTTCGATTTCTCGCCACAGGTGGCGGCGGAAGGGCTCTACTACCTGCATCTACGCGGGGCCAAAGGCCAGGCCCACGTCAAGCTGCTGTTACGCCACTAACCGGCTTGCCCGGCGCGGGTTATCCGCCCGGGGCTGCCGAGGTTGTTCGCGCGCCCACCCGTCCCCTGGGGCCGTAGCCGCCGGGAACAGTCCGCCAAGGAATAGGTGCCGGGCCTAGCGCGAGTTCGTGCAGGAAAGCAAAAAGGGTCTGCCGCCTCAAGCGGCAGACCCTTTTTTATGACCAGTCCCCGGCCTGCTGCCCGGCATTACAGGCTGCTTGACATAAGCTTAGGGACTGTTGCAGAACCCTAGAATCAATCAGAAGATAAGCTCACTCGGCTCTCAGTGCTTGACACCAGACCAAGTAAGACCAAGCAAGCAGGGTCTCTAAGCTCTTCCAATTAACTCAAGCCCCGCTTGCTGGTGTTACGTGGTGTGCGGCAATAGCTGGGTTGCCGCAAACGTTTACGGAAATTATTTTCGCTTTAAGCTTGAGTTCCTTGACTAATAGAGTGATATACATGCAGAATTCATCGGCACTCACTCAAGAGAAACGATAAGCTAAGGCTGCTGACCGACCGATAAGCGTTTTAGGACGCTTCCTATCCAGCAGGGAATGCCACCATCTTATGGTAATTTTTCAAATAAAACCAGGCGTTTTATCTCGTTCTCTTTGGAGTTTCCGCTGGCCCATTCCCACCCGCTCTATTCCCTTTCTTCATGGTTCGAAAAGCTACTTTTTTATGGTACTTGTTCCTGCCAGCGGCCCCTGTTCACGCCCAAAAGCAGCTCGACGTGCAGAAGGAATTTGCCTTCGCCGCCCAGCAGTACGAGCGGCTGCTTAAGACTCATCCTGATGCGAGCCGGTTTCCGCACTCCACCAACCCCGACGGCTCCCTGCGCGATAAACCGTCGGAGTGGTGGTGCAGTGGGTTTTTTGGCGGCTCGCTTTGGTTTCTCTACGAGCATACCAAAGACGCGAAATGGAAGACCGCCGCTGACCGCTGGACGATGGCCATGGCCGGGGAGCAAACCAATACCGGCACCCACGACCTGGGATTTATGCTCTACTGCCCATTCGGCAACGGCTACCGGCTCACTGAAAACCCGGCGTATCGGTCTGTGCTGCTCACCGGCGCGCAGTCGCTGAGCACCCGCTTCGACCCGGCAGTTGGCGTAATAAAGTCCTGGAACTCGCTGGGTGAGTATACGTACCCGGTCATCATCGACAACATGATGAACCTGGAGCTGCTGTTCTGGGCAGCCCAGCAGTCGGGCGACAAGCGGCTCTATACCTTGTCTGTTTCGCACGCCGATAGCACCCTTGAAAACCATTTCCGGCCCGACCACAGCTCCTACCATGTGGTGTGCTACGGGCCGGGGGGCAAAGCACTCAAGCGCCAAACGCATCAGGGCGCGGCCGATGAGTCGGCGTGGGCGCGGGGGCAGGCCTGGGGCCTCTACGGCTACACGGTAATGTACCGCGAAACTAAAGACCCCAAATACTTAACCCAGGCCCGGCGCATCGCCGACTTCTACCTCAACCACCCGAACCTGCCCGCCGATAAGGTGCCGTACTGGGACTTCAACGCGCCCAATATTCCGACCGAGGAGCGCGACGCCTCCGCTGCCGCCATTACCGCCTCCGCGTTGCTGGAACTATGCACCTACGGCGGCACCTCGAGCCAGCCTTACTACCGGGCCGCCGTGCAGATGCTGCAAAGCTTAGCCAGCCCGGCCTACAAGGCGAAGCTTGGCGAGAACAACCATTTCCTGCTCAAGCACAGTGTGGGCGCAAAGCCGCTCAAGAGCGAGATAGACGTGCCCCTGGTGTACGCCGACTATTACTACCTGGAAGCCCTGCTGCGCTTCGACGCCCTCCGCAAGCAGCCCGCCTACCGGCTTTAGCTGCTGCCGTTGCGTAACAGCCGCCCCGGCTTTTGACTTTTTTCCGCTTCTCTGCTGCGTCCTTTTTCTGCACTAGCTGCCAAACTTTCCTTTTCGGGCAACCTATCCGAAGAGTACTATCGGCTGAGCTGTCCAAGAGAGGCTATTCCTACTAAACCCACTTCATCATACCCCATGAAACACTCTCAGCCGTGGTGTAAAGCCATTTTGTTTGTGCCGCTGCTCGCCTACCCGAGCACGGCGTATCTGCAACCCCTGGCCCACCGTCAGCCGGGCGGCAATGCCCCGGCTGGTGCCCTGGCGGCCATTAGCGCTGAGTCGGCGCTTCTCTCGGCTCCTGCCCCGGAAGGCGGCGCGGCCCTAGTCGAACGCTCGGTTGCGGGGGTTGTGCGGGACGAGGCTGGCCAAGGCTTGCCCGGAGTGGTGGTGGTGGTGAAGGGCAGTAGCCAAGGCACCACCCAAGGCACGGCCACCGGCCCCGACGGCCGCTACCAGCTTACCGTACCGGACGGGCCCGTGACGCTGGTATTCAGCTTCGTGGGTTTTGCCTCCCAGGAGGTAGCCCTGGGCCAGCGCTCCGTAGTGGACATCACCCTCAAGACCGATACCAAGCAGCTCGCCGACGTAGTGGTGGTGGGCTACGGCACCCAGCGCAAAAGCGACGTTACCGGCTCCATTGCTTCCGTGTCGGCCCAGGAAATCAAGGCCGTGCCCGTGACCGGCGTGGGTCAGGCCCTGCAAGGACGGGCGCCGGGCGTGTTCGTCACGCAGGCGTCCAACGCGCCGGGGGGCGGGGTGTCCATTCGGATTCGGGGGGGCAATTCCATCAATGCGGGCAACGAGCCACTCTACGTCATTGATGGCTTTCCGGTCTATAACGAGAACGGCTCCAGCCTGAACCCCAGCGACATCGAAAGTATTGAGGTGCTCAAAGACGCCTCCGCCACGGCTATTTACGGCTCGCGGGGCGCCAATGGCGTGGTGCTCGTGACGACCCGGCGCGGCAAGGCGGGGCAAAGCCGGGTGGATTTCGAGATGTACTACGGCATTCAGCAGGTCCGCAAAAAGCTGCCCCTACTCAATGCCACCGAGTACGCCCAGCTGGTAAACGAGGCCCAGGTGAATGCCAACCGTCCCCGCGTATTTACCGATGAGCAGATTGCCGGCTACGGAACCGGCACGGACTGGCAAGACGAGATTTTCCGCGAGGCGCCCATGCAGAACTACCAGGTAACGGCCTCCGGCGGCAGCGACAAAACCCGCTACGCCCTGTCGGCCAACTACCTCGATCAGGAAGGTGTCATCCTTAATTCCAGCTTCGACCGGGCTTCGTTTCGCTTTAATTTCGATCATAAGATCAACGACAAGTTCAGCATCGGCAACAGCCTGAGCGTGGTGCGCAGCCGCAACGACGCGGTGCCCACCGATACGGACGGCGGCAATGGCGGCGCGGTGGTGTACGGGGCGCTGAATTTCTCGCCCATTCAGCCCGTTTACAATCCCGATGGCACCTTGGTGGTGTTCAACACTCCCGGCCGGATTCAGATTGGCAGCCCCGTGGCCCAGGCGCTGGGCACCGACAACCTAACGGTTCGGAGCCGGCTGATTGGCAACGTGTTCGTGGACTACAAAATCCGGCCCGAGTTAACGTTCCGCACCAGCTTCGGGACCGACGCGAATTATTTTAAAAACAGCTTCTATATCTCCCGCAACACGGCCACGGGCATTCAACTGGGCGGTCGAGGAGAAATTACCAACGAGCAGTCCACTTCCTGGCTGAACGAGAACACGCTCTCCTATGTAAAAACCTTTGGGGATGTGCACAACCTCACCTTTCTGGCGGGCTTCACCATGCAGGGCAGCCGCTTCGAAAGCTCGCGGGCGCTGGCTCAGGGGTTTGCCAACGACATTCTCTCTTACGATAACCTGGGCGGCGCTTCCACCGCCCTCGTGCCCACCTCATTGGCCAACGAGTGGCAACTAAACTCTTTTATCGGCCGGGCCAACTACGACTATGCCGGCCGGTATCTGCTCACGGCCACCGTGCGAGCCGACGGCTCGTCGCGGTTTGGGGCGGGCAACAAGTACGCCGTCTTTCCGTCGGCCTCGGTTGCCTGGCGCTTGTCGGAAGAGCAGTTTCTGCAAGACAACCCGGTTATCGCCGACCTGAAGCTGCGGGCCAGCTACGGCCTGAGCGGCAACCAGGAAATCGGGCAGTATCAGTCGCTGGCCGCGCTGGCGACCCAAAATGCCAACTTCAACAACACCGTCGCTATCGGTATTGGGCCAACCCGGGTGGCCAACCCCGACCTGCGCTGGGAAACCACGGCCCAAGCCGACCTCGGCTTTGACCTCGGCTTGTGGAACAACCGCATCACCCTAACGGCCGATTATTACAACAAAAAGACCACCGACCTGCTCTTGCAGGTGCCTCTGCCCTACATCTCGGGCTACGCGTCGGCCTTGCAAAATCTGGGTAGCATCCGCAACCGAGGCATCGAAATGGGCCTTAATACCAACAACCTGACGGGCAAATTCACTTGGTCGACCTCGTTCAACATCGCCGCCAACCGCAACGAAGTGCTCGACCTGGGCGGCCAGCAGGAATTCGCGTCGGGAGAGGCTAGCGGCCACCTGCAACTTCCTAATTCCGGGTTGGTACGGGTAGGCGAGCAAATCGGGACGTTCTTCGGCTACCAGACCAACGGCATTTTCCAGACCCCGGACGAGGTGGCCGCTTCTGCCCAGCCCACAGCCCGGCCCGGCGACCGCCGCTACGTGGACCAGGATGGCAACAACGTTATCAACGCCAGCGACCGGGTGATTTTGGGCTACGCCCAACCTAAGCTGTTTGGGGGACTAACGAATACGTTTTCCTACAAAGGTTTTGAGCTGAGTATTTTTATGCAAGGCACGTCGGGCAACAGCATCTTCAACATCAACCGCTTTGAACTGGAGTCGCTGACGGGCGTCAGCAACCAGAGCCGCGAGGTGCTCAACCGCTGGACGCCCACCAACCCGACCAACACCATCCCGCGCGCCAATGCCGTGGGCAACGCCTACGTCATCTCCGACCGCCAGATCGAGGACGGCTCTTATCTGCGGGTCCGCAACATCAATCTGGGGTACACGCTGCCCAAGGAGCTAACCAAAAAAGCGCGGATGACCAACGTGCGCGTCTACGTGAGCCTTCAGAACTGGATAACCTTCACCAACTACAGCGGCTACGATCCGGAAGTAAACCGGTTTGGGCAGAGCGCCCTGAGTCAGGGCACCGACTACGGCAGCTACCCCAGCAACAAAACCATGCTGGTAGGCCTCAACATCGGTCTGTAGTTCCACCCATTAAACGCTTCGTGCATCCCAACCATGAAACTAACCCACACGCTGCTGCTTTTCGCCCTGACCCTGGGCGGTGGGGCCTGCTCCTTAGAGGAAGTACCCCCTTCGTCGCTGGCTCCCCAGAACTTTTACACCAACAGCGGTGATGCCGTCGCCGCCGTCAATGCCGTCTACGACGTTGCCAACCAGATCGGCGACCAAAGCCGCAACCTGATTATTATGGGCGACATCCCGTCCGACGACATGGATCTGCTGGCTAACAATGCCGACCGGATTCAGATCTGGAGCTTTCAAACCATCCCGACCAATGGCGTCGTCGCCCAGACCTGGCAGATTCTCTACCAAGGTGTCAACCGGGCCAATGCGGCCATTGAACGCATTCCGGCCATTTCGATGGACGAGGCCCTCAAGACTCGGCTGGTGGGCGAGGCCCGGTTTATGCGGGCCTTCTACTATTTCTACCTGGTACGCTGGTACGGGGGCGTACCGCTGATCGTAACCGAAACCAAGTCGCTGGCCGATGGCCGCAACGCCGCGCGGGCCACGGCCGACGAGGTGTACGCCCAAATCATCGCCGACTTTACGGCGGCCGAAACTGCGCTGCCGGATAGGTTCACGGGCGCCGACGCGGGCCGGGCCACGGCGGGCGCCGCCAAGGCGTTTCTGGCCAAAGTACACCTGACGCGCAAGGAATACGCCCCGGCCCGCGACAAGGCCAAGGAGCTCATCGACAATGCCAGCCGCTACGGCTACGGCCTGTTTGACCGGTACGCCGACGTGTTTGCTGTGGCCAACAAAAACGGCCGCGAATCCGTGTTCGAATTGCAGTTCGTGGGTGGGGGTGTTGGACAGGGCAGTGGCATGATTACGTATTTCGCGCCGGAAAACTCGCTTGTTACCGGCCGGGGCTTCGGGTCGTTTTATCCCACCCCGGAGTTCTACAACAGCTTTCAGAGCGCGGATAAGCGCAAAGAGCTGTTCATTAATTCTTTTGTCAACGCGGCCGGGCAGGTGGTTCCAACCTTTCAGCACTTCAACAAGTACCAAGACCCAGCGGCTCGCGCTTTTGGCGAGGCCAACAACAACTTCCCCATTATCCGGTACGCCGACGTGCTGCTGATGTTCGCGGAGGCCGAAAACGAGCTGAGCGGCCCTACGGTGGCCGTGCTCAGCGCCGCCAACCCCATCCGGCGCCGGGCCTATGGCAATCCGCTGACAGCCGCCTCGCCAGTTGACTTCACGGCCGCGCTCGGGAAAGACGGGTTTCGCCAGCGGCTGTGGGACGAGCGGCGCTGGGAGCTGCACGCCGAAGGGCACCGCTGGTTTGACCTCGTGCGGACCAACCGGCTGGTGAGTGTGCTGCGGCCTAAAGGCAAAACGAACGTGGATGAAAACGATACCCTGTTTCCTATTCCCCAGCGGGAGATAGATCTAAACCCCAGCCTGGTGCAAAACCCTGGGTATTAACCCTTCCGGCTCAAGTTCAACCGGGCTTTACGACACGCGCTTCCCCTCTGTAACTGCTTTATTGTTGCCCTCCTAGTACGTTGTCAAAGCTTCGCAGGCAATATCAAACTGCTAACCTATGAACTGCATGGCTCAGCCAGCCGGTGGTAGTTTCCACCTGGCTGAGCACCAGCAGCACGTCCAGGGGGAGGCACACAAAGAGCAGGGAGGGC
This sequence comes from uncultured Hymenobacter sp., assembly GCF_964242765.1. NCBI lineage: Bacteria > Pseudomonadati > Bacteroidota > Cytophagia > Cytophagales > Hymenobacteraceae > Hymenobacter > uncultured Hymenobacter sp. The sequence continues at coordinate 54,946 of NZ_CAXTBM010000031.1, read as the reverse complement.
GGAAACTTGGTCACGTTGCCAGAGGAAAGCGCCGTGGGGAACAGGTCTTGCGGCTACGCGCCAGGGCGCCGGTCGCCGTACCAGGCGGTGGCCCGACGCACCCCAAACAATAGCAGTAGTCCGACCCCGGCCCAACGTAAGCGCCGGTTTCGCTGCGGCAGCGGCAACTCAAACCACGGCCCTAGCAGGTAGCCAGCCAGCAGCATCCCCAGTCACGGCCCTAGCGAATACGCCACTAGCGCCGGCTGTTCGAGTACCGGCAGCATAAACGGCCCGTTGTGCAGCAGCGCCCGTAACGGCGGCCCCGCCAGCAACCAGCGGGGCCGCCAGAGCAGCCCGGTCCGCAGCCCCAGGCCGGCCCCGATAACTTAAACAACCAACAGCAACGTTAGGTCATGACTCCACATGAGCACGAAGGTGAAGAGCGCCACTTCCGGCAGGATGAGCCACAGCCCGCGAACGAACAGGAAATGACTAACGGCCGCCCGATGTAACGACTTTTGCGCCTACAAGTAGACGCTGCGGCCCGACAAGAACACGAACCTGGGCGCGCAGAAGTGCATGACCCAGCGCGTAAGAAAGAGCAGGGTTGAGACTGGGCGACGTGTTCGGGCCGTACGGGCGTGGGGCTGCAAAATCGCGGCTGTGGTGCAGGGCCACGAGTGCCATCACAAAGCCCCGCACCACGCCCAGGGCCGGCACCCGAGGCGTCACGGGGTGGAACATAGGGAGGCGCAACGAGAAGAAGGGGAGGCATCAGCGGGTTGGAGGTAAGGTACTGGCAAGCGGCAGCGGTGGGCGAGCAGGCGAGCGGTAGGCCAAGAGGGTGAGAGGGTGCGTAATGCCGCCGGAATAGGTGCCGGCCCGCCCCATTCCTGTAGCAGTCGTGCGCAATGCCCCACCCATGCCCGAGAGGAATGCGCGCCAGTGCCCGGACGACAGTCGCTCTGGCATCCGAGAGATTAGAAGGAGGAAAATAGGGAAAGCCTCGGTGACTAGGAAAACGCTGATTCAACTAAACCGGCCCGAGACGAGCGGCTAGCGGTGACCTTCGGCACTATTCCGATATTGGCTGGTACAAACCTGGCTGGCAGTGCGTAGTTTTACTGAAACCGCCTGGCAACGTTTTTCAGCAATAACTAGCCATTGGGCTCCGTTCCTTAAGGGCGGCGAGTGGCACTTTTTCCGAGTACCCGCCTACCTGTTCGCCCACTTACCTGCCCCACTATGCCTGCAGAGCTACCGTATCCTGCCCTGTCCACCACCCGAAATCCCTCCCTGCCTATTTCCGAGCCCGGCCGGCCGGCTAGCGTTAGCAGCTCGTACCCAGTCAGGCGGGCACGACTAACAGCGGGCTGGCTGTTCCTGCTCCTGGCTTTGCTGCTGAGTGGCGCGGCCTCAACAGCCCTTGCGCAAGGGACCCCGCCCCCGGAGTGCAGCCAGGATGAGAAGTTCATCAACACCTGGTATTTCGGCCAGCGGGCGGGGCTAAACTTCAACGTAGCGACAGACTCCATTCCGCCCGCGGTGCTGACCAACAGCCAAATGGTGGCGCCAGCTGGCTCGGGGGTGATGTCGGATGGCACGGGCAACTTGCTTTTCTACACCAACGGTGACACCATCTGGGACCGCAACCACACTATTATGGCCAACGGCACGGGCCTGGGCGGCAACCCCCTCGCCACGGATGGCCCTCTGGCCATTAAAAAGCCGGGCATAGTAATGGCTGGAATGCCGACGCGCTACCTCGTTTTCACGCAGGGCGCGCAAGGTGGTCCTGGCGTAGGCTACTCGGAAATCGAAATTCCCGCCGGTGGGGGATCGGGCACGGTAATCACCAAGAACACGCCTCTCGCTCGCGGCACGGCCGAGAAGATGACGGGCGTGTTTCACAAGAATGGCTGCGATATCTGGATCATCGTCCACGGCTGGGGCAGTGCAACTTCCGGCACCGACAACCGCGGCGACTCTTTCCTGGCGTACCGCGTGACGCCGACGGGCGTGCAGCCCGCGCCGGTGATTTCCACCGTTGGGTCCCTGCACGCCCCGACCGTTGCAACCCAGGGCTACCGCGGCCAAATGAAAGTGTCACCCGACGGCGAACAGTTGGCCGTGGCCCGCTTCAATGATACCCCCGCGGCCGACAGCAGTAGCAGCAGCGTCGAGCTGTTTGCCTTCGATGCCACTACGGGCGTGGTCAGCAACCCCCGAATCATCGACCGCGGGGCGGGCCGTTACTATGGCGTCGAGTTTTCGCCGGGCCGCAGCCGGCTCTATGCTACCGTGCTGAGCCTGCCTCAACTGTTGCAGTTTGATTTGAGCGCCGCCAACGTGCCGGCCAGCAGGCAAGTTATTCCGCTCAATCAAACTACCCCGGTCAACTTGGGCTCTATGCAGGCCGCCCCAGACGGCAAGATTTACGTGGCCCGCGAAAACCAGCCCGCGTTAGGCTTCATTACCTACCCCGACTCGCTGGGGGCGAGCGTGGCTTACGCCGACGATAGCCTACAACTGGGCGGCCGCCGCAGCGGCCTGGGTCTGCCTAACTTCAACCAGAGTTCTTTACTCCGAGTCGGCATTGGCGCGGATATTACGGCGTGCCGGGAAATAACCTTTCAAGCCAGCTTCGCCGTTGAAGCCTCCAACTTGGTGTATGCCTGGACCTTCGGCGACGGCACTACCTCATCAGTGGAGAACCCCGTCCACACCTACGCGACACCCGGCAACTACACCGTTACGCTGCGCATCACCAATGACTGCTTTTGCCGCGAAACCCAGGGCGTTATTCAGGTGCCGGGCCTGCCCGAGCCGGGTAGTATTGCCGGCCCCCCGCCGCTGTGCGCGGGAACAGCGCCGGCTGCTCTTACCAGCACTGTCAATGCCTCGGGCGATGCCGGCCTGCCCCTCGCTTATCAGTGGGAAGTGTCATCGGATAACGTCACTTTCACCGCCATCAACGGGGCAACCGGTGCCAGCTACCAGCCAACTGCGCTGCCGATTGGCACGACCTATTTTCGGCGGCGCGCTCAACTGCTTCTGCCCGACCAATCAGGTCGTCCTTACTGTACTCCCAGCTTCACGGCCTCGGTAGCCATCACCGTCGTCCCGGATTTAGTGGCCGGCAGCATTGCGGCCGATCAAACTCCGTGCGTCGGCGGCCCGGTCGCGCCGCTGACGAGCACTGCCCTAGCTACGGGTGGTACGGGCACGTTTGCGTATCAGTGGGAATCATCGCCGGATAACGTAATCTGGACGCCTGTTGCCGGCGCCAACGGCCCTGACTACGCGCCCGGTCCTCTTACAGTCACTACCTACTACCGGCGCCGGGTGACGTCGGGGCCTTGCGGACCCAAGTACTCGGCCCCCGTCCTCCTGAGGGTGCTTTCCAACCTTGTTGCGGGCGATATTGCGACCAACCAGCCCATTTGCGCGGGTGCCACCCCGAATCCGCTCACCAGCGTCAATGAGGCCAGCGGCACCAGCACGTTTGCCTACCAGTGGGAGGCATCCACGGATAATGGCACCACCTGGACTGCCATACCAGGCGCTACTAGCGCAACTTATGCGCCCGGTGCGCTTACGGCCACGACTTTATTTCGCCGCCAGGCGAGTTCGAGCAGTGCTTGCGCCCCGGTCTTCTCGAATGTCGTTACCATCACTGTAACACCAGCCCTGTCGGCCAGCAGCATTGGTTCCAATCAACCTGTATGCGCCGGCAGTGCCGCCGCGCCACTGACCAGCACTACCCCGGATGCAGGGGGCACCGGCACGTTTACCTATCAGTGGGAATCCTCGACGGATAACGTAATCTGGACCGCCATACCGGGCGCCACCGGACCTACGCTTGCGCCCGGTGCGCTCACGACGACCACTTTATTCCGCCGCCAGGTGAGCTCCGGTGCCTGCTCCACGCTATCCAACGTGGTAACACTAACTGTGGTGCCTGCCCTGGTGGCTGGAAGGATTGCGGACAACCAATCCTTTTGTGCTGGTGGTACTCCTAATGCCCTCACCAGTGAAATCCCGGCCACGGGTGGCACGGGTACCATCGTCTACCAGTGGGAAACATCGACGGATAATGGCATCACCTGGACGCCTGTTGGCGGAGCCACCGGCCCGACTTATGTGCCCGGTGTGCTTACGACGACCACTTTATTCCGCCGCCAAGCGAGTTCAGGCAGTGCTTGTGCCCCGGCTGTCTCCAATGTCGTCACCATTACTGTGATACCAGCCCTGTTGGCCGGCAGCATCGGCTCCAACCAGCCGTTGCTATGCCTGGGGGCAATTCCCGCCCCTCTTACCAGCACGGCTGGCGCCAGCGGCGGCACCAGCAGCTACAGCTACCAGTGGGAATTTTCGCCGAATAATGCCGCTTGGACGCCTGTTGCCGGCGCCACCGGCCCTGATTACGCGCCCGGTCCCCTTACGACCACCACCTACTACCGGCGCCGGGTCACGTCGGGGTCTTGCGGCCCGGAGTATACTGCCTCCGTCCTTCTGACCGTACTGCCGGCCCTGAACGCGGGTAGGATTGCAAATGATCAGCCCATCTGCGCGGGCGCCGCCCCGAATCCGCTCACCAGCACCAGCGAAGCCAACGGCGCCACGGGCACGTTTGCCTACCAGTGGGAGTCATCGGCAGATAACGTAAACTGGGCCGCTGTACCGGGTGCCACCAGCTCCACTTTCGCGCCCGGTCCGCTCACGGCCGATACCTATTACCGCCGGCGGGTGACGTCGGGCACTGGCACTTGCTCCACGGACGTTTCCAACGTCGTGACGATACGGGTGCAGCCCGTCGTGACCACCGGGGTGAGCTTGGCGGCCCCACCCGTGCAGTGCCCCGGCACTGCCCTGACTTTCACGGCTGTGCCTGCCAACGCGGGGGCCGCGCCTACTTTCCGCTGGCTCGTCAACAATGTGGCCGTAGCCAGTGGGGCCACGTTCACCAGCAGTACGTTGGTTTCCGGCGACCAAGTACAGGTCGAGGTGACGCCCACGGCGGGGCTGTGCAGCACGGGTCCGGCCGTGGCCACAGTGACGGTGACGCGCACGCCGACCCTGCTGCCTTCGCTTGGTATTGCCGTGCAGCCAGGCGGTCCGGTTTGCTTGGGCGCGCCGCTTACCTTCAATGTTGCCGGGGTGACAGAAGGCGGCTCAACCCCCGAATATCAGTGGCAGGTCAACGGCACCGATGTGGCCGGTGCCACCGGCCTGGCCTTTACCAGCACAACGCTGCGTGAAGGCCAGATCGTGACGGCGCGCCTGCGCACGACCAATACGTGCGGCCAGCCTGCTACAGCGGTTTCCAACGGCGTGGCCGTGCGGATTCAGTTGCCGGTTGACGTAGATGCCGGCCCGGATATGGAAATTCTGGCCGGTACCTCCGTGACGCTCAATGGCCGCGCCGATGGCACGTACCCCGTGACATGGACACCGACAACGGGACTCGTCTTTCCAACCAGCGACCGGCTACAGCCCAGAGTTTCGCCTACTGTGACGACAACCTACACGCTCTCGGGCGGGGAAGGTGGCTGCGCCGACTCCGACCAGGTGACCGTGACCGTGCGCCCGCCCATCCGCATTCCCAACGCCTTCACGCCTAACGGAGACGGTCGCGACGACACCTGGCAGATCGAGTTCATCGAGCAGTTCCCGGACAATACCGTGAGCGTGTTCAACCGCTGGGGTAACCGCATCTTCTCGGCCAATAACTACAGCCGGGCCAACGAGTGGCGCGGCGATATCAACGGCCAGCCCGCCCCAGTCGGTACCTACTATTACGTCGTCGTCACGAAGGGCCCGCTGGGCAAATCCTACAGCGGGTCGATTACGATTCTGTATTAACAAAACGGCCTGCTGCGACCAACGCAGCAGGCCCATCTTCTTCTTACTTAGATAGCCCATAGGGTCATTCCTGTTATGAAAAGAGCGTTACCTATACTGCTGCTCCCGCTGTTGCTGCTGGCCGCCGCGCCGGTCTTGGCCCAGCAGCAGGCGCAGTACAGCCAGTACATGAACAACAATTACATTCTGAACCCTGGCGCAACGGGCGTGGAGGACTACATCGACGTCAAGTTCAGTTACCGCACGCAATGGGTGGGCCTGGAAGGAGCGCCCAAAACCTACTACGCCAGCATCAGTTCTTCCCTCGGCAAGTGGCGCACCACCAGCAAGCGCACCCTGCGCGACCTGCGCAGGCCGTTTCACGCGTTGGGAGGCCTCGTCTACAACGACGTGACCGGCCCCACAAGCCGGAAAGGTGCCTACGTTTCCTACGCCTACAACTTAGTTTTAGCGCCCGACCTGCGGGCGGCACTGGGCGTGTCGGCGGGCATGCAGCAGTTTGCCGTTGATGGTCAGCAGCTGCAATTCTTCGACCCCACCACTGTCGCCGCCAGCGACGCCTCGCGGGTGTTCGATGCCTCGGTAGGGTTATGGGTGTACAGCTCCAAGTTCTACGTGGGCTTATCGGGCGCGCAGTTGTTGGGCAACAAGCTCGACTTTTCTTATGGGCCCAACCAGCTAGGCGCGGGCGCGGGCAACTACCTAAAGCGGCACTATTTCGCTACGGCCGGGGTGCGGTTGCCACTCAGCGAGGACTGGGCGCTGGTACCGTCGGTGCTGGTGAAGGCCGTGAACCCGGCCCCGCTCTCTCTCGACCTTAACGCTAAGCTTAAGTACCAAGACCTACTGTGGGCTGGCGTATCATGGCGTGCCTTCGACTCGTTCGTGGGGATGGTGGGTTTCAGCTACGAGCAGCTCACACTGGGCTATTCCTATGATGCAGGTCTCTCGGAATTGGCTGGCTACCACAGGAATAGCCATGAGGTGCTACTAGGGTTGCGCCTTAAGAAAAAAGCACAGGCGGTGTGCACCAACCGGTTCTGGTAGGGCTTGTCTTCGATATTTCCACGTCAGGTCTTAATGTGAACAAAATGCGCTAGCGGCTACCCCAGCTAGCGCATTTGTTTGCCTATCGTGCTGCGCCACTACGGAAGTAGGGCAGTTGGGCGGCCCCACCTCATTATCTACGCCGGGTTGTCCTGTGCGGTAAGCACCACGGCCTGCGGGGTCTGCTCGGCGCGCACCAGTACCTGCGCGGGCCAGACTGCGTTATCTGACAGTTATACAACCGAGCGCAGGTTGGCCGGTGAAAAGGACACCACCGCCTCGGGCGCGCCTTCGACCGTGAGGCAGGCATTGATTTCTTTACCAGGGGCACGAGGTCCTGGCGCACGTCTTCCCCTACCGGGGCCAGCGCCACTGGCTCGGCCGGCCCGGCGTGGGCCAGTTCAAGCTGGGCAATGTCAGCACGTACAATCTGAGTGATATAGCCGCTGCGGCAAGGAAGTTGTCGTCGCGGAAGTGGGCGGCAAATGTACCGTGGCGGGCAAGTGGAGACGCAGCATCTACTCATCGCGCGCTAATGCTGGCCTTTTTACGGGCAACGACCAGCCGTAGGAAGCCACTCGGTTTGCCTTTGGTAACGATGGCTACCACTACACAGCCCGGCACGGCAACCAACCAGGCCTTAACTCGGCCGCCATCAGCGAGACGGGCGGCGTGCGCGACTACCTCCTGTGCGGTTAGCGAAAGCACGCCGTATGCCCCGGGCCGGAGCCGCAACCTAGCTGACGCTTCAGTTCGGTTACAAACTTCCGCAATCAGGCTACAGACCGCTGGCAGTCGGACCGGACCTTTGTCTTGTTCACTAACACATTCTCCTGTATGACCTCTCAACCGCACCCCGCCGGGGACACCGGCACGACGCCCGCTACGAGCACTGCCCCCAAAATCTGGTTTATCACGGGCGCTTCTCGCGGCTTTGGCCGCGTCTGGACGGAAGCCGCCTTGCAACGGGGCGATAAGGTCGCCGCTACCGCCCGCCAGCTAGCCAGCCTCGCCGACTTGACGGCGAAATACGGGGCCAACGTGTTGCCGCTGGCCCTGGACGTAACCAACCCCGAGCAAGTAAAAACGGCCGTGGCGCAGGCCCACGCGCACTTCGGGCGGCTCGATATCGTACTCAACAACGCCGGTTATTCTTTAGTCGGCACCATCGAGGAAGCTAGCTTGGACGACATCCGGGCGATGTACGAAACAAATGTGTACGGGGCCGTTTCCGTCATTCAGGCCGCCTTGCCCCTGCTGCGCGCGCAGGGCAGCGGCCACATCCTGGGCACCTCGAGCAACCTGGGCCATGTTACCTTGCCGGTCATCGGCACCTACTGCTCCTCGAAGTGGGCCTTCGAGGCGATTCACGAAAGCCTAGCCGCCGAAGTGGCCCCGTTTGGCATCAAGGTCACTATCATCGAGCCCGGAGCTTATGCCACCGAGTTTGGCAGCCCGGAGTCGTTGCGGTTTGCGGCCGGCCTAGAAGTGTACACCGACTTCAAGAACCACTTTTTCGCGGGCTTACGGAGCATGGAACGAGGCGACCCGGCCGCAACGCCAGCGGCCCTCTTTGCCGTGGTTGATGCCGAGTTGCCGCCTCTGCGGCTGTTCCTGGGCCGCCACAACCTGCCCGCGGTGCGCGCGGCCTACGCCGAGCGGCTGGCAACCTGGGAAGCCTGGGAGGCCGTGGCCAATGCGGCTCAAGGCGCCAACTAAACCATCCTGGGCAGCCGGCAGTTTAGGTGACTGCCGGCTACCCGGGGTACTACGTTAGGAAAATGAAAAAGCCAGAAAACGCGCCGCTACGGTTTGCTACCTTGTCCGAGGCGCACCGAGCCCTCGGCTTACCGAGTCCCCTGCATCCGCTGATTAGCCTCCTCCACGGCGCCCACACACCGGCAGAGAGTGGCGCCCACCAGTCGCATGTGCTAAGCTTTTACAAAATATCCTACCGGCCCAAGCTGAGCAGCAGGCTCCAGTATGGGCAAGGGTATTATGACTTTGAGGAAGGCGGCTTGTTGTTTGCCGCTCCCAACCAGCTTATCGGTGGCACGGAGGAGCACGTGGAGGGAGCGTGCGCCCACTTCACCCTGCTGATTCATCCGGATTTTTTGGCGCATTACCCCCTGGCCAAAAAGATACGGCACTACGGCTTCTTCACGTACTCGGCCAACGAGGCGCTGCACGTGTCGGAACAGGAGAAAGAGCTGCTCCTAGCGCTGTTTAAAACTATGGAAGCGGAACTAGCCAGCCGCCTAGATGAATTCAGCCAGGAGGTGGTCATCGCCCAACTCGAACTGCTGCTCACGTACGCGAACCGCTTTTACAAGCGTCAGTTTCTCACGCGCAAAGCGGTGCACAGCGACTTGCTGCAACGGCTGGAAGAAACGTTGGCGGATTGCTTCCGCCGCGAGAACCTGCTCCGCCGGGGCATCCCCACGGTCCAATACTTGGCGGAGTGCCTGCATGTTTCGCCCAGCTACCTGAGCGACATGCTGCGCACGCTCACCGGCCAAAGCGCCCAGCAGCACATCCACGATAAACTTATCGAGCAAGCCAAAGAACAGCTCGCCACCACGGGCTTGTCGGTGAGCGAGGTGGCCTACACGCTGGGCTTCGAGCATTCGCAGTCCTTCAGTCGGTTTTTCAAAACTAAGACGGCCCTCTCGCCGCTGGCGTTCCGGCGGTCTTTTCACCGCAACTAAAGCGGGTAGCTTGTGCACCTGATACGCTAACGCCAGCAGCTTATAGTGCCCTAACAGAGGCCACCCCTTCTACCACCAGCGTACAAGGTCGTTTTGCTAGCGGGCAGCAATTGTGTAGCCGAAAGCCAAAGCGTTGTTCCTTAGCTTGTAACTCTTTACATCCGGTGGTGGGCGACGGCTCGGTTGGGCTCGTGGCCCCGAGAACCCGTCGTCGAGAAAACAGCACTGGTGGTGTACACTAACTACATGCACCGCTACTTCGCCCTCTTAGGAGAAGGAAGCTGGTGTTCTAGTCCTTATACTGGTAGCGATAGAACAACACCCCCGCTGCGATGACATTGCTGATAATAAGTAGTTCGGTAAAGCCGAATAGCGTGGTGAAGAGAAACACGAGGAAAAGGCCAAACACGACGCGTAGATAACCCGTCAGCCGGTGGCCGAGCCAGTAGAGCAGCGCCCGAAAAAACAAGGTAACGCTGAGCAACAAAGCGGCGCCCAGCAGCCCTTGGCGGAAGTCGCCCACCAGCAAGAACCAACTTATTTCGGGTAGCAACAGCACACTATACAAGGCCGCCTGCTGACCGTATAGCTGCCAAGAAGTGTACGGGAAGTTGCGCACGAAACGCAGATAAAACAACTCGAACTCGCTCGCCTGATAAAGCAGGACCACATGCGTGAGCGCACTGCACAAGCCGATAATCCCGAGTAGCCGAAGGTCGGAATGAGAGTCTGGAAATACGCTAAACAGGAGCGCTATGCTGGCCAGTGATGCAACTTTGGTGATGGCATAAGGAACACGTTTCTTGGCGAGGATTTCGTAGAGAAAGAGGCTGAACAAGGGCTTGGGCCAGTTGCGGAGCCAGGCTACCCCATCCGCTTGTGCCGGCTGGGCAGCCGCGGTGTTGTTGAGCAGGCGCGTATAATACACTGCACTACCGACCAGCAGGGCGAGCAGGTACACGGGGAGTAGGAGCGGGACAAGCCAGTAGCCGAAAGCAAACCCGACGAGCATCGCATACAAGCCGACGATTACCAAGGGCAGGCAGACCACGAACTGCACCAGGGTCTAGGACTGCACTTGGCGCGTCCAACGCAATGCCGTACTGCTGTAATAAAGAAACTGCACATCGACTCCTTGCAACCGGCCGGCCACATACTGCCAACTCTTCCAACTATAAAGCAAGAAAAGGCCGAACAACAGGACCACGCCCAGGGGCTCGCTCACCGAAGAGATGACGAGTTTGAGGGCCGTCTGGAGCAGTTGCTCGCGGGTCAGATGCGTTTGATTCAGAACATTGGTATAGAAGAAGTTAATGAAGACAAGGACAAACAGGGAGAGCAAGAAGCCCGTGTGCTGCCGGTAAAACCCGGTGGCCACGATCTTGATGAGTGCGCGGGTGAGGGGTCTTTTCACGCAATATGGCGTACCGTCTGCTGCTCCACGCGGATTTCCCGAACGGGCGGTAAAAGTCCCCCCTCGAATGCTTGGTGCGACGAGAGTAAAAACAGCGTCTCGTGCTGGTCGTGATGGCGAGTAATCCAGGAATACAGAATAGGCAGGGATTCCGCATCCAGGGTCGTTAAGGGCTCATCTAACAGAATGCAAGTGGGTCGCCCCATAAAGGCGAGCACCAGCGAAAGCTTTTTGAGCATGCCGCTCGAATACGTGCGCACGGGCTCGTTTACATACGAGGTCATCTGCATACTTTCCACGTAAAACTCTTCCTGCTGCTGCGGAGCGTTTTTGGCGGCCTTGAATAAGCGAATGAGTTCGACTCCCGTTAAAAACTCGGGGAACAGCGGCTCCGCTTCGGCAAAATTCACCACGCGCCGATACGCGGCTGCCTGCTTCTTGAGGTTCAACCGGTCATGGAGCATGATATCGCCCTCATAAGAAGTCACTCCCGCAATTGATTTCAGTAAGGTACTTTTCCCCGACCCATTGCTGCCTTGGAGCCAGTAAACACCTGCCGGAATTGTGAACGTCTCGAGTTGAAGAACCACTTGGTGGTGATAGGCTTTCCTGAAATTAGTGAGTTGCAGCATGGAGAGAAAAACAACAAACAAGCAGCCGATTCTTTCTGGGGGCAAGAATAGCAGGTAGTTCCCCGCCCGATCCTTGCCTAGCGGGAAAGTATGTCGGCGGGGGAGACACAGAACGGGATTGGCAGGAAATAATTGCAGTCTGGAAACGAGCCGGTGTTCCAGTGGCGACGAGCTACCGGTTACCCGGTGAAACGCCCCTGCTGGAAAGTAAAAGGTTTGCCCAGAGGCAGGGTTTGGGGCCAGTTCGCGGAATGAGTCCAGTTGCTAGCGTTACTTGAAAATTGCAATTCTGGAAGGGTAGTTTTGAGCGGAAATTTAAACAAAGTGTCCGGGCGGGCAGTAGCGGCCAAAGGAAGCGGCAGGGCTAGCGTAATTCGCTCACCAGGGTGGTAATGGAGCGCGGAGCCAGGTGCAGCACCTGGCCCGCGGGCACCGGTGGGCCGGGTTGCAGGTCGGTGGTGGCTGAGGTGGTGTAGGGCTGGCTGGCTCCTAGTCGCCGGCCGGCCAGTTCCAGTTGTAGAGCAACCGGGGTGGTCGCCTCGTTCACGACCACCGTAATCAGTTGCTGGCCGTTGGCGCTGCGGTAGGCCGATACCAGCAGGGTGCTCGTACCGGCCGCCGCAACAGCAGGCTCGACGGCCAGGCGCACGGCCCCCGGCCGCACAAACCGACTGTAGTTGCCCAGCGCCCAGAGCATCTTGCTAGGGTAGAAGGCCCCGTCGGTTTTGTTTTTGTCGACGTACACCAGGCCATCCTTGTAATTGTAGGGCGAGAGGGCCAGCCACCACTGCCAGGCGGTGGCGTTGGCCACGGTGAGGTCGTGGTGAATGACGCGGGCTAGGTACAGGGCCGGGGCCATGCCCAGCTCGCGCGGGCTGCCGTTGATTTCGCCCGCATTATCGCCCAGGATGCAGTATTCCGACTGCCAGTAGGTCAGCTGCGGCACGGTGGCCACGCGCGAGGCGAGCTGCTGGCGCGTGGCCACGGCCAGCGCGTGGGGCGATGTAGTGAAGTAGCTGTGGCCCGCAATGATACGGGCGACGCGGGGCGTGCCGCCCAGGTACGTGGGCACGGCCGCGTCAGTGAAAAAAGCCCCCAACTGGTCCCCGCGCCCCGGCTTGTCGGCCGTGGTGAAGAGATAGTCGAGCTTGCCGGCCTCGGCAACCAGGATTTGGGTGGGCAGCTTGCGAGCCACCAAGCTCGTGCTGACGGCTTTGGTGAGGCCCGCAATTTCTTCGTTGGAGAAGGGAGTTCCCTCCTGGCCGCCATCACTCCAGTCCCATTGCGGCTCGTTGACGGGGCTAATATAGTCGAAGGTAATGCCAGTGCTTTTGCGCAGTCCTTCTATGATGCGGGCACAATAGTCGCCGAGGGCCGCATAACGGTCGGGGGCCAAGTTGGGTTGTTTGGCGGTGGCATAGGCCTTGCCGTTGCGGGTAAGCGACACCGGCGGGCTATTCAAAAAGCCTAGAAACTGCCGCACGCCCCGTCGCCGGGCGGCCTCCAGAAACCAGCGCTGCCCGGCCAGCCGGGTCCAGTCATAGGTGCCGGCGGGCGTCAGAAAGGATTCGGCCCGCCGCCATTCGTCTTTGATGCCGCTGGCCTCGCCCTGCTCGACACTGCCGGCCCCGAAGTTGAAGCGCCACATCGACAGCCCAATGCCCTTGGGCTGCCCGTTGGCAGTGGCCTCCGTGCTGAAAAGCAGATCGGCAATTGCTTCCTTCTTGGCCGCGGGCCAAGTACCCACGAACTGGCAGGCCCAGGCGTCGGAAGCCGCGAAATTGGCAATGGTTTGGCGAGGCTGGGTGGCGTCGATGCGTACCGTAGTCACGATAGAGGGTACGCTCTGAGCATACCCTAGGCCGGACGCAGCCAGCAGCGCCGCAACGCACCATAACCGCAGGAATGTACTTATGTCAAGCATGTTGATTGCCCTCATTGCTCTTTAGTTATGCCCTTACTGCCTTTCATAATCCGGCTTTTCCAGCTAGTCCGGGTCGAAGTCGGCGTACAGTTCTGCTTGGTTAATGGTAAAAGACGTTCCAATGCCTTGCTGCTCGGCCAACGACTCAAACATCCACAACACGCCCCGCACGAAGCACACCAGGTCCTCGGAAATGGGCGCAAGCGTCAACCAACTTGCTTCCAGCTTATTCAGGTCGAGGAACTGGCTGATCAGGCGCCGCCGCTACGCATTGCGCTGCACCAACTTAGCGTGTTGGCGGATGCTTGGCTCTTGCGACTCGGCCAGAATGTGCTCGGCCGGCCCGAGCAGCAGAGGCCCCTTGTCAAGACCTATTGATTTCGCTTTGGCTCGTAGACTTAATTTTATCGATCCTAGTCCTTAATTCCTAGTCCGAAGAAAGCAATGGTCGTCCTCGCGTTTTGGCAGCGAACTGCCTCGGGCTATGAGGGGGCGGCACAACCCGGCCTCGGCCCGCTCTGCGTGCGAAACAGACACGTGCGGGCCGAGTTAGCCAAACAAAAAAGCGTCTCCAGCCTTAGGCCGGAAACGCGTAAGAGCTAGATAGCGCAGGCATTCGTTAGGGCTGAATGAGTAGGCGCACGGTCTCGCGCTGGCCGTTGACGCGCAACGAGCAGGTGTACAAGCCGGGCGCCAGCTTCTGACTATCCAGCGCCAGTTCGTAATGCTGGCCTTGACGCACGGGCCCCTCGTACAAGGCGGCCACTTGCTGACCCAACTGGTTGTAGACCAATACTTGCGCCGGTCCATCGTGTGCCGGGCAGAAGCGCACAATGGTCGGGCCGCTGGCCGGATTTGGATACACAGTCAGTTCCGGCCCCAATCGGATAGGGGCTGCTGTGGTCAGTGGAGCGCGGCCCGTTCCCATCAAGGTGCTGCTGGCGGCCATCAGTGGTGCACTGCCCGTGCTTTGGCGGTACTGGAGCGTGGCGAAGTCATAACCGGTGCCGGCGCCAAATGAGAAGCCAGTGACATACACATTGTTAGCTTCATCCACGGTCACGGCCGCCGCTTCGTCGTAGCTGTTGCCGGCCCCATTGTAGCGCTGCTCCCACAAGCGCCGGCCCACCCCCGTGGGCGGCCGGGCCGCATACTTGACCGTGGCGTAGTCGTTGCTGCCGTCGGCGTTGTACGATAAGCCCGTGAGATAGGCGTTGCCCGCGGCGTCAACGGCCACGGCCTTAACTTCGTCGTAGCTGGCGGCCGGACCATCGTAGCGGCTGCGCCAGACGAGCGCGCCGCTGCTGCCGGCATAGCGCACGATGCTGTAGTCGGCGCTACGGCCCCCGTAGGAGGTGCCGGCCACCACGACTTCGCCTTGGTTGGTTACTGCCACGTCGGCTACCACATCGTCCCCATTGCCTGGATCGTTGTAGCGGCTGCTCCAGGCCGGCTGGCCGCTCGCCCCCTTGTAAACGAGCGTGGCAAAATCATAGCCCGTACTGGCGCCCCCGTCCGAGGTGCCGGTCACCACGACGTTGCCCGAGGCGGCGATGAGCGTCACTTTGGCGGCCTCATCGTAACCGTTAGTCGCGCCATTGTAGAGCTGTTCCCAGAGCTGTTGACCACTGGGGCCAGCATACTTCAGGGTGGCATAGTCACTGCTGCTGCTGGAGTAGGTGGTGCCCGTCACGTACACGTTGCCGGCCGTATCCACCACAACATCCGCCGCCAAATCGAAGCTGCCCGCAGGCCCGTTGTAGCGCGCTTGCCACACTAGCTGACCGTCCGAGGCGTATTTGAGCGTCGCATAGTCGTAGCTGCCGTTGCTGCCGTTATCAGAGGAGCCGGTCACGTACACGTTGCCGGCGCGGTCCACCTCGACCTTGGCCGCGAGATCGTAGCCGCTGGCGGGCCCGTTGTAGCGCGCCACCCAGAGCTGCTGGCCCGTAGGCGAATACTTAATGGTGGCATAGTCGCTCTCGGTGGCACTGTAGCTCGTGCCCGAGACGTACACGTTGCCTGCCGTATCGACCACCACATTAGTAGGCAAGTCCTCGTTGTCAGCCGGGCCATTGTAGCGCGCTTGCCAGAGTTGCTGCCCAGTGCGAGAGTACTTCGCCGTCGCGTAGTCGTAGTTGCGCCCGTTGTAGGCATAGCCCGTTACGTACACGTTGCCCGCCGCATCACTAACTACATCTTTCCCCACTTCGGCACTGCGGCCCGCCCCCGTGAACCGCACCTGCCAACCTAGCTGCACGCTGTGCTGCTCGTATTTGACGGTGGTGAAAATAGCAACAAAAATGCCGGAGAAGAAGGTGGTGCCCGTGACGTAGACGTTGCCCAACGCATCCAGGGCCAGGTCGGCCATTTGGTCTTCCCGGTCCCGCACTATCGTGGTGGTGTAGCGCCGGTTCCACAGCGGTTGACCCGTGGCTCCCTCGTATTTGAAGGTCAGATAATCCGAGAGGCTGGTCGCCAGGTTCACTGCGTTGCCGCTCACGTACACGTTGCCCGCCGCATCCAAGACCAACCGGCGGGCCGATTCCCGGCCGACTCCCGTCTCCCGCGAGGGTGCGTGCCAGAGCACTTGGCCCCCGGAGCTAATCTTGAGGGTCAGGTAGACGCCGCCCCTACTGGTGGTGAAGGAAGTGCCGGTCACATACAGGTTCCCGGTTGCGTCGACGGCGGCATCTACCACTTCGTCCTGGCCGTTGTCGGCCCCGTCGTAGCGCGTCTCCCACAACAGTTGACCCGTCGCGGCGTCATACTTGCGGGCTGCATAATCCGTGTTGCTAGTAGTGGAACTGACCGTGCCACTCACGTACACCTGGCCGGCCGCGTCCACATCCACCGTCGTGCCGGCGGTGGGTACCTGCCAGAGCGGCTGGCCGCTAGGCGCGTATTTGGTGGTGGTACTGCCCGTCACGTACACGTTACCCGCTGCGTCCACCACCAGATCCGTGCCCCCCATCACGCGCCACAGCAACTGCCCGGTAGGAGAGTACTTGAGGGCAGCGTTGCCCATTACGTAGACGTTACTGGCCGCATCGACTACCACCTTGATTGGTTGAAGGAAAGGGTTGGCCGGCCCCTCGTAGTTGGCCACCCAGAATTGCTGCCCGCTGGGCGAGTACTTCAGGACGGTAAAGGATTCGCCCAGCGGTGAGCTGGTAACACTGCAGCCGCTCACGTAGAAATTGCCGGCCGCATCGACGGCCACGTCTGTTAGGCGATTCGTCCCTCCCCTAGCTGGGTAGCGCGCTTCCCACAGCAACTGGCCACTGGGCGCGTACTTAACCAAAACGTAGTTCGGGCCGGCCCCCGTAGCGCTCTGCTCATAGCCGCTCACGCCGACGTTGCCGGCCGCGTCTACGGCCAAGCCGGAGGCTAAATCAAGCTGATTCTGACTGGGGGGATAGGTGGCCACCCAGGCCTGAAAGACGGTATCCGTAGTTAGCGTCCGCGCGGCGGTCGAGCCTGAGGGAGCCGCAGGCCGGAGGCCAGCCGTTTTTGGGTTGGGGTCCAGGAAGCGGGCTGATTCGCCCCCGGCCCGCGCGTAACAGCCAGCGCGTGCGGCAAGGCTGGCGCGCCGGGGGAGAAATTAGCCGGGCGGCCGAAGCGGTCCGGGGCCGCTCGGCGTGGGTGGGAGCCGGAATGCCGGAAGGTTGAGCGTAGGTTTGTCCAACGGGCTGGGCACAGAGCCAGCCCGTGACCAGCAGCACCAGACAAGTAAATGTATGGTTCATAACGGGTGGGAAAGAAACGAAACGGGTTGGAAAATGAGGGGCGTAGTGGAATGCAGGACGACCAACCTGCTAGCGGCAGTGCGGCAATCCCAGGCGCGGGTTGCGTCAATTGGAAGCCCTTGCTTTGCAGTAACCTAACCTAAAACTAAATAATATAATTATATTAAATAATGTATTAGTATAATTTTCGTCTGCTATTATGCTTCTACAAGCTGGGATTACAGGTAGAGGAAAGGGCGACTGACCGGCCAGCACAGGCGTTAGCTTGCTAGGCGGAGAAAGCAAAATCAGAGTATCCACGAGGAAGGTTCTTGAGCGTAGCTCTGCCAAACAGCGTGCTTCATAAGGTCCGACACCCCTTTGTTACAAGACGCCTTGGCGTAGAGAAGACGAGACACGTGAAGAATAATCCCATCGTGCTTAACAGAGCGGCACCCAGAAGCCACTAACGCTCACCTAGGCGAGCGGCTGCGCAGCAGTTTCGGAATGCTGCGCAGCAAGAGCAAGGCCACCAGCCCGCTTACTGCCACCAGTGGCACCACTGAGGGCCGGATGGGGCGGAAGCGGCTGCGGCCTTCCTTGAGTTCAATGAAGCCTACGGGGGTGAGGATTACCCCGCCCCCGCCCCCATTGCCTGCCCCTTGCTGCGGGCTAGTGCCGCTGCCGCCCCCAAACCCGTAGAGAGCCCGCGCGACGGGCACAATGGTGACGCCCTCACCCGAAATGGGCTCGCCGTACACCACGTGGGCCGTGGCGGAGCTGCTCAGCACTTGCGCCAAGCGTTCGGCCAGTGAAGGGGCCGGGGTTGGCTGGCTGATTGGGGTATTACTTTCGGAAGAAGTTAGCGCAGTTGACATTATGGTAGCAGGAAATGAAAACAGGTAAAAAGGAGGGTAATCCGAGGTTCTTTCAACAAACGAAACGGCCCGTGCAGGATTGCTTACGCTTTCTAGTCCAGTCCAGTCTAGCCTTGCCCTACAAGCCCAGGAACTTGGCGGCATTGACGCGCTTGACGTCGTCGAGGCAGGCATAGTGCTGGATCATGGCGTCGGTCTTCTGCTTGGTCTGGTTCTTAACCGACGGGGTGGGCTACCACCAGGAAAAGGGCTAGCCCATCCGGCAACTGCGCAAGGGCGAGGTGGTGCAGGCCCAGCCCGGCGTGGAGCACCGCTGCGGGATGGGCAACTTCAGCTCAGCCGCCGCGACCTGTTCAAGGTGGTGCTGGTGCTGAAAGGCACCAACGAGCTGCACTATGCCACCCGCAGCTACGTCGTGGACCGGCCCGCGTTGGTGTTCACCAACCGCCTGATTCCCTACGCCTGGGAAGTGCACGAGGGCTTCACAGAGCAGGGGTTCCTGAGCTGCTGGTGACGGAAGCGACACCGACTGGACGGTGGGCGAAATTGCGTACAGCTTAGGCTTCGAGTACCCGACCTACTTCAACAACTTTTTCAAAAAGCACACCGGCATCCCCCCACTCACTTTCCGCCGCACGCACGTACCCACCGCCACGGCAGCTAGCGCGGACTGACGTCGCCCCACGTCGTGAGTCTAGACTTGACTATTTAATTACGTGAACGAATCCTTGTTCGCCTTATTAGCGCGGGGATAAGCAACGCGACCTTTTAAGTCAGCTCAATTATGCAGTTACCACCTGTGGCACGGTACGCTTTAGGTTGTCACTATATTATATATGAATTTTTCAAGTATTTTGCAATAATCATATATAACTTCTGATCTTCGCCCCGAGCAATCTTCCCAGGCCGGAGAAGGTATTAGAGGGGCCACGTCCAGATCTGGGCGTGGCCCCTCGTCTATTATGGGGCGGTTGAGTTTCTCCCGTAACAGGTGCAGTTCGCTAGCAGGCAGGTGCCAAGGAGCACAACTTGTAAAGCAGTAGCTAGGATTAATAATCTTTACTTATCAGCTGTAACCCGAGCTTTTGGGCTGCATCATGTTGGCGCACATTATCGAGGTGCGTGTAGCGCCGAATTATCGCGCTGTTCTTGTGCTTGGTCTGGTTCTATGGTTTTGTCCTCGTTTTCGTTCAAGAGGTTGGTTTTACTCTTCTTTGAAGACGATGAGCAAGCCTTGTCCGCAAAAGCTCACCTGTTCCAGGTGCTAGGACCGCGCCGTGCTCGGGCGTAAAACCTGCTCCTTTCGCCGCTCGCTGACTAGGCACCACGTGCGCAGTTAACTCGTCAGGGACGAGCCTAGTTGCCCGCTAGCCCCAACCTCGTAGCACCTGCTGTTTTATCACTGCCTGAAACCGTAAAAGCGAGTTGCCGCTGCCGAATACTTTCTTCCATTTCACAGGATAAAACTTGTTATTTTACAACAATCTTTACCACTTAACTACTACACATGCGACTAGTTACCCTTTCGCTCTTGGGACTGCTGGTCCTAACTAGTTGCACCTCAAGTACGCTTTCCCGAGGGAATACGGAATGGATCCAGCTCTTCAACGGCCAAGATCTTACGGATTGGGTTGTAAAAATCCAGCACCATGACGTGGGCGAGAATTTTGGGAATACATTCCGAGCCGAAGATGGGATGATCAAGGTGCGCTATGATCAGTATGGGGATTTCAACGACCAATTTGGTCATCTCTATTACAAAGTCCCCTTTTCCGCTTATCACCTCAAATTGGAGTACCGCTTTGTGGGCGCGCTTCAACAAGGGGCCCCAAGCTATACTCTGCGCAATAGTGGCGTCATGTTTCATGCGCAAGATCCGCACACGATGCCCAAAGAACAGGATTGGCCCATTTCGGTCGAGTTTCAGTTTTTAGGCGGTCTGGGGGATGGCAAACCGCGGCCCACCGGCAACATGTGTTCGCCGGGCACCCACATCGTGTACCAGGGCCAGCTCGATGAGCGACACTGCATCGAATCGACCTCGAAAACCTATGATGGGGATCAATGGGTCAAAGCCGAGCTCATTGTGGTGGGCGATTCGCGCATTACCCATATTATCAATGGCGACACCGTTATGCACTATGCGAAGCCTCAGATTGGGGGCGGGGTCGTGAATCGTTTTGATCCAGCGATGAAACAGGATGGCAAACTGTTAGCAAGCGGGTTCATTGCGCTGCAAAGCGAAGGACAGCCGGTTGATTTTAGAAACATAGAACTGAAAGAGTTGTCCAAACAGCGGTAGCGAGCAGACGTCAACCGATGGCGCGGCGCCCTTCGTCCGCACCGCAACAGCAGCAGGCATACGCTGTGCTGGCATCAGCCGACCTTGTGGGGCTTACTGCCCGGGAAGACAGCGCCACAGATAGCCGTGCCAGCGGGGCCGTAGTTGCTACGCAGTTGCCTCTACCGCGCCTCACTGGGGACACGCAACTGCCCGATGCGTCCGTCAGTGAGCGAGAAGTCGACGAGTAACGAAGCCGTACCGACGCCTTAGTTGGCAGTAGTGCAGTAGTGCAGTAGTAAGAGGCCCGTACGCCAACTCGGGTGAGTTCTCGTGGTCTTGGGAGGAGAAGAAAGGAGCCATTAGGTAACGGATTAGGACGGATACCCTCTCCCTATTAGTTGCCATCGCTAGATGACCACCCAACTTCTTCGCACAAGGCCCTCTTGCATGGTAAGTGTGTTTCCGAAGATAGTCGTTAGTCGAAACAGGAGGCGCACACCGACTGGCTCAAGCAAAGTCGGTTGCGTGGCCTGCTCATATACCCAGTGCCAAGCGTGCGGTTAGACGCGCTCCTACGCCCTAATAAGAGGATAAGAAGCGCAAGTGCCAACTTTAGGAAGCTCGTCTGATGAGCAGCCCGAAGATCATTCAAGAGCGGGGATGGAGCATTGAGGTGGTCTAGGCATGACGGACAGAAGAAGGACGTATCTTTCTTTTGTTATGGCAACCAAAACCAACGGGGCGTCGCCCGACAAACGACGCAAATACGACGAGGCGTTCAAGGCCGAGGCGTTGCGCTTGGCTGGCGAGAGCCGCAGCACGCAGGCCGCGGCGCGGCAATTGGGCATCAGCCCCAAGCTGCTTTACCGCTGGCAGCAGGCCCAGCTCGTGGCCGAGGTGGGCAGTGAAGAAGTGGCGCGCGATCCGGAGGTGCGCGCCCTGCGGGCCCGTCTGAAACGGGCCGAGCAAGAGCTCGACATTTTAAAAAAAGCCTTGGTCATCTTCGGCCAGCCGACCCGGTGAGCACTTACCAGCACATCGCCCAGCGAACTGGCCAAGTGCCCGTGCGCCAGCTCTGCCAGGTGCTGCGCGTGGCCCCGGCCGCCTACTACACTTGGTACCAGCAGCGGGACCAGACAGCGCCCGAGCCGGCCTGGCAAGTAGCCGTGCGCGAAGCATTTGTGCACCACAGCCAGCGCTACGGCACCCGTCGGCTGCGGGCGGAAGTGCAGGTCCAGGGCCACGCTGTGGGCCGCTGGCGCATCCGCCGCGTGTTGAAGGCCCACGGCCTGCGGGCGCAGAAGCCCCGTTCCTTCGTGCCCCGCACCACCGATTCCGACCCGGCCGTGCGCGCCGCGCCGAACCGCCTGCTGGGCCAGCCTGCCCCTATGGCCCCCAACCAGATCTGGGTGGGCGACATCACGTACTTACTGCGCCAAGGCGGCGGCTGGCTCTACCTGGCTGTGTGGCTGGACCGCTGTTCGCGCAAGATTGTCGGCTGGGACGTGCGTGACACCATGCCCGAAGATCTGGTCAGTGAGGCCTTGCGCCGAGCGCTCGTGGTGCGCCGGCCCCCGGTCGGGCTCGTCGTGCACTCCGACCAAGGCAGTCAGTACACGGCCACTCGCTTCCAAGATCTGGTGGCTAAACATGGCGCGCTGCAGAGCATGAGCCGGCGCGGCAACTGCTACGATAACGCGCATGTGGAATCTTTCTGGAGCCGTTTCAAGGCCGAGCTACTCGACGGCGGAAGCTTCCCTGGCTTGGCCGAAGCGCGGCTCGAAATCAGCCACCACATCGCCTATTACAACGCGGAACGGCGCCATTCCGCCCTCGGCTACCGCTCACCCAATCACTTCGAAACCCAGCTTCAAACCACGTCCCACTTGTGTCCGGCTTAGCTAGACCACCTCAACAGCCCCTATAGTTGTAGGCATCGATAACTAGCATTAGACCTAAATTCAACCTTAGATTAGTGTGAGTGACACAAAGAAAGCCGAGCTATTTCCAGTTCGGCTTTCTTTATGAAATTAGTTGTATTAAGCCGGACTATTATTTCTTAGCTAAGCTTGGGTTGTTCTACCCGCAAACGTCAGAGGGCGGGCTTCAAACTGTCTTGTCCGGAAATAAGTTGACAGTTATTCACCTGAGGTGGTCTAATGTATTCGGACATGTTAAGGACTTCTTGCAGGCCCAGTTTGTCATAGGTTTTCGGCCCTACTGTTATTGGCAGGTGATTACGCCAACTATGCTCGCCAGCGCGGTCCAACAAAACGGTTCTGAAAAAATTACTGCTTCGCTTTCCGGACCTAACTTTTTGACCCCGCTTTCAAGCAGCGTATCCTAACGGGCCTTGAGTAAAAAATGGGTTGACAAGGTAGACGGAGCAGGTCCTTCTTTTGAAAGTAGCGTCGTCCCGCAATCCCGTGTTCTCCCTTAGCCGTGTAGCCGAATTAGACACAATGTACCCAAAAAGGGGGCCTTCGCGAGTACTACCGTCCCGGTAGGAAAAATAACGGGAGCCTTGTGCAATAAAGATCTCCCGTCAACAATTTGTTCGCCTGACCAAGGTGGAAATAATCTAATAGGGTGCTACTGTTTGCAGGTTGTTGCCCCCGCTAATGGGCCGCTGGGCCGCTGAGCTAACCCGCCAGATGGTGGACGCTTGGGGAGACTGGCCAGTGTGAACGAAAAACTCCTGGACATCGAGCAAGCTGCGGCTGTAGGCGTGGTAGCGAAGGAAGGCGTAGCCATCAAGGTGCGCGTAGATCCGTCCCCTGCCATTTTCAAAGTATACCCGTAGCATCGGGGTGCTGGAACATCAGGTATTAAAATAGGCCAGTAAGTGGTGTCTTGCAATTAGAGTGGTAGCCTTCTCACAAAAAAGCCCCTCCCTCGTCGAAGGGGCTTTTTTGTGAGAAGGCTACTGCCATGGGCCACGCGCGGCGCAATGGCAGAAAGGTCACGCTCAGGCCGCTAGTTAACAGATAAGCAGTGAGGGAAACAGACATTTAAGAGCCACGGTAATCGGCTTTGGCCGGAGAACTTGCCCTGCTTCCTGTTCTCTTCCGAAGCTGCTACATACCACCTCCACTAAGCCTTGTGTTATGCCTGCTCACGTAGGAGCAAACGGCGGACGGCACTGGCATCGAACTGCTTGCCGCGCCGGGTTTGATAGTCGCCTTTTTGCAGCTCTTCAGCAATCTGTTGCAACGTCAGGCCCTGCTGCCGCAACAGCACGGCCAGGCGTGTCGCCTGCCGGTTCTCTTTGTTATCGCGCGCGTTCTGTTGGCGTACAGCCTGGCCGTGGCGAATGGCGTCCGTTGTCAGATTCGCGGGCACGCCTAGGCGCACACCGCGCGCTTTCAAGGCGGCCAGCGCTTCGCGGGTACGCTTGCTGATGAGTTCGCGCTCATGCTGGGCCAGCACGGCAAAGATACCCACGGTGAGCGTGTTAGCATCGGGCATATCGCAGCACACAAAATCAACGCCGCTGTCACGCAAGGCGAAGATGAAGCCGGCATTGCGGGAGAGCCGGTCGAGTTTGGCGATGAGCAGCGTGGCGCCCGCCTGCCGAGCTTGGGCAATGGCAGCGAGTAACTGCGGGCGCTGGTTTTGCTTGCCGCTTTCCACCTCGGTGTAGTGAGCCAACACCTGGGCCGGGGGCCGGACGTACTGGTGGACAGCATACTGTTGAGCTTCCAGACCCAAACCGGAAGTTCCCTGTTTGGTGGTACTCACCCGGTAGTAGGCCACGTATCGCTTCATAGTGGCAATTTACTTCCTGATTTGGCATTATACAAACGGGCGTTTGTAAAACGCCAAATGCTTCCCTCCTCTTCTAAATTCAGGGTACAAATCAAGGCTCCAGCCTACTGAAAGTACATTTTAGTATAAGGCTCGAGATGACACTTATACTAAAATGTACCATTTGGGGAATGGTGAGAAAGTTTCGGTTTATTCGGCACAAACCGACTGCTAATTTTATACTTTATAGTAGGCCTACTTCCAATTGTGAAAACTTTTAGTTCAAGGGCAAAACGAATTACATTTTTCGACTTCTGCGCAGGCAGTTGTACCACGAAAGATGATTCTATCGGTTTGTTTCTATGCGCAGTTCTTTTGTCTTAAACTCACCTTTTCCCTTCCCCTGCTACCAAGTTGACGGCTACTTAAGAAGAGGATAAAGGCTAGGGAATTCAGTCTTGAGCAGGTTGATAGCCACGCCGCCCAGATTGTCAAAAACCTTGTTGCCGGCCTCGAAATCTCGCAACAAAGGATGGCTTACCTTCATCAACCGGGCAATTTTGGTCTCATCATCGCCCATGAAGTTTAGCACATGCTCAATTTGGACTTTGGTCATTTTTAATTTCTGCAAGCGCGTGACAAGGCGCTGCTGTAGCGTCGGCAACTCAGCCTGCAGGGCCAGGCTCATCTGCTTCTCCGCAGGCCGAGGCCGACTCGTGGTCTTGTCGGGCGAGGTGGACAGAGGGGCGTCCTCCGGCTTGAGTCGGGCCAGCGGCTTGGGAATGGAAAAGCGGACGCCTTTAACCTTTTTGCCTTCCTTGACCGGCTCATAGGTGACTGCCCAGCCTAAAGAGTCTAATTCCCGTAATGCCGGCTCAAGCACGTAGCGCTTAAAGTCGTAGAAAAGGGTGTACGTAACATCGTTGTCGTCCCCGAGCACCTGCTTGCGAAGCGTGTCGAATTCCACTTCCCAGAGGCCAACGTCGTCCCAAGACTTAAGCAGCCAGTATAGCCGGTGAGCGTGGGCGGATTTGAGCGTGAGCAGGGTTTCTATTTCGACGTGGGTGTACTGCTCGGCTAGTTGCAGCAGAAAGGGCTTGATTTCGGGAGCAAAATTGCCAGTCAGATAGCCCGTGCCCTCGTTTAGGTCAATGTAACTGATGATGGAATAAGCCGTAAAACGCTTCTTGTTGCCAGTCTGGGACTCGATACTAACGACTTTCGACATCAGGCTTCGACACGCGTCGCGAATCGTTTCGTAGACGCTCCCCCCCTTCTTCTGGGTTATCACCCGGCTCAGGGGAATAGAGATTCCCGGTAACTCGGTTTGATCTTGGTGAATGCAGCCCAGCGCCAGGGCAAAAATACGGGCCTCCACATGGGTCAACTTCAGGGGAGCGCGCACTAGGGCATTGGCCTGATAGGCCCGCGGATAGAGCGTGGGGACGATTTTAGGCACCATAGGAAGGCGAAAGAGCCAGGGAATAGGACGAAGATAAACGGATAAGCGTGAAAACCTAACGACATTCACGCAATAGGCAGCGCAGTGCCATTTTTCACGCAGATACTGTAGTGGAAAATAGGAAAGAGATAATGCCATTTTTCACGCAATTACCGCGGTGTTCTATAGTGCCATTTTTCACGCAGAAGGTTCTCAGTTCTAATAGGGGAGTGCCATTTTTCACGTAGTGGTGCCACTCTTCACGCAGCAGAGTGCCATTCTTCACGTAGATGGTGCCATTCTTCACGCAGCAGAGTGCCACTTTTCACGTAGCAGAGTGCCATTTTTCACGTAGATATCAGTCCTTATCGCCTGAAAGACAGCACGTTGCACCGCCCTGAATATAGAATATAAAAAGAAGAGCTTAAGAAAACAGAAGAGATTCAGTTTTTTTTGAAAAATTTAAAAAAGGTTGGTACCATCAAAAAACACGTTTTAACCCTGAAAAAGGGCTTTCAACGAAATTCTGAGCGCTTTTTTTGCTCACGCTTACGCGAAACGAACTTCGTGATGCTAAGGGTATTATCTCTCCGAGCAACTGCGTGAAAAATGGCACCGCAGTTTTGGGTTATCCAGCCAGTCAAAACATCTGCGTGAAAAATGGCACCATTAGCTTAGGCTTTACTTCCTACCGTATCCCTAGCCCTGTTTACTTTCTGTCGGTAACCTGTTGCGGTAGTCCAAGACAATACTCCGGCTAGAGTCTTAAACAACTGCCATAGCAAAGGCCGAGTTGATGTATAGGCGCTTATGAAGATGCTGAGCCAGATCCGGTTGAGGCCCGTTTGTATTACAAATAGCACGAGCAGCTAGCGCCTGTGCTTGCGCACTTCAACTATGGCAAATGGTAGAGCAGACAAACCAAGAAACTAATGAAAAGTAAAAGCCCCTCCAGGGAGGGGCTTCTAGCACGAGTAGTTACAATACGAGCAAGGAAAGCTAATTACGCTTTTTATACCCTTTAATCTTGCCTTGATTCAGGACTTCGTCGAGAATATCCGGGGGCAAAGATTTGCGGGAACTTTCGAACTGATCGAGGAAGTCACAGATGGCTTGTTCGGTCGCCTTTTTGATTTTTGCTCCGGGTTCCCAATGCAGGTATTGGCGCAGGCGCAGGTAGGTTTCGGTTTTTAGCAGCGTATTGAAAGGAACCTCTTCCGGCAGTTGAGAGAGCAACTGCGCCGTATATGTGGCTCCCTCCCCTCCCCTTTCAGCAGGTGGGACAACTGTAGTGGGTGGCGCAGCGGCTACGAGTGAGCCAGCCGTTGCCGTTTCATCCTCCATCCCGAGTGCGGCGGCAACGGTCGGGCTCACGGGGGCTGCGGGGGAAGAAGCGGGCGTTCCGGTTTTAACGGTAGGCTTGCCGGCCAGACGGGCAGCAGCCAAGCTGGAATTAGACGGACTTTTCGACATTGAGCTCAGCTAATATTTCGTCAGTTAGGGCGGCATAGTCCAGGGCGCCGTTGGACTCGGGAGCAAAGTCAAATAGGGAGGCACCAGCCATTTGCGCGTTGGCGATGGAAACATTTTCCCGAATGGAAGTAGTCAGCACGGGTCCCAACTCGCCGAAGTGACTACTAATAAGCTCGACGACGTCGTGATGAAGCCGGCGGCGATAAACAGGTGAATATTTGGTGAAAAAGATACCTCCAACCCGAAGCCTAGGGTTTAACTTGGCATGCATGCGCGTCACGGCCTGCGCAATATTAGATAAGCCTTCGTAGCCGTACAACTCGGGCTGCACAGGAATAAACAGCAGGTCGCTGGCGATAAGCGCCCATACTACTAGGTTACCTAAGCTCGGCGGAGTGTCGAGAATGCAGTAATCGTAGTCTTCGGCAACTAAGTCAAGAATCTCCTTGATCCAATCGCGGGCTTCAGCGATGTGGCCGATTTGCGGCTCGTACGCGGCAAGTTTGGGATGCGAAGGCAGCAGACTGATCCGCTCTGTGACGGGATGAATCGCGGCCCGCACATCGTCCTGGGTGAACTCACCCTTAAGCATAAGTAAGTCGCCGAGATGTGTTCCTTCCAGGTTCTGTCCGAAGGACTGACTTAAGTTGCGTTGCGGATCACAATCACAAAACAGAACGCGGTATCCGCGGTGCGCCAAGGCATACCCAACATTTAGAGCCGAGGAGGTCTTCCCTACCCCGCCTTTATTATTAGCGAAACAAAGTGTTTTCATAGAGCTGAATTTATCGAGCAGCTAGTATAAGTAAATCCTGGCTTACAAATGTATACTATGCATAAATAATACTGTACGTATTGTACGTATGATACTTGTTTTAGGCACCATGCGTATTTTAAACAGGCTGTGAGTTGCTAGGGAAGAGCTTTATTGGTTTATGTGCAGATAATGTACGATACAGAGTATACATATCATACATATCATACATATTATGTATTATGTACGTACAATACGTATTATACGTATAATTTATGCCATACGTATAATACGTATTGTACGTACATAATACATAATATGTATGATGAACACCAAAAAGCTTCATACTAACTAAATGCCGTACATATATAACGTATTATACGTATAAATACTTTGGTGAGTAGGGGTCTAACAAGCGAGCAGCGGAGCGCAGAAGCATAGAACCACCGGCTAGCCACGCTGCGGCTCGGTCCCAGTTCGCAGGCCTACGAGAGGCGGGTGCAGACAGTAATATATGTATGCAGTCGCCCGCCGTGGTATGGGCTTGCTGACAAGGACTACGGCCTCAATGCCAGTATCGAGTGCGCCGAGGGCATAATTCCCAGCGGAAGCAAAAAACCGACATATGGCCGGCGAATTAACTGGGTACGCTCTCACCCGCGCAATCGAGTCGAGCACTTGTTCATTGGCGTCCAGGTTTTCGCCGTTTGGCCGCCCGCTACCAGAAAAGGCAAAGGTTTTCTTGGGCTCTTGGTAGTTCTTCGCGGCCCTCTGCTGGGGCTTCTAATTGTCTCTAGGCCCTAAGTAGGGTAGGCAGGGAAGTCATATCACCCGAAACCAACACCGTATTTCTTACTCGCGCAGCTGGGTTGCTGGAGGCAAGAAGGTTGGGCAGCAAGCTTACCTAACCTGTAGGGTCAGGGTTTGGGCTGGCTGTTCTTGCTCGGGCAGGCAGGTGTCGAGTAGACGCTGGCAGAGCGGTACCAGCGGGGCAAAGACCAATACGCCGGTCACGTTGAACAGAACGTGGGCATGCGCAATCTGGCGGGCTATGTCGGCGTGGCCGGCTACGCGCAGCACCAAGGCAGTGAAAGGTCCGATCAGCAACAACCCCAGGGTGATAGAAATTACGTTGAAACCAAGGTGAAACAAGCCGGTTTTCAACGCGGCCCGGCCCCGGCCCACCGTGGCCAGCAACGTATCCGAGCACGTTCCTAACTCGGCGCCCAGCATCACAGCAATGCCGGCGGGCAGTGTCAATAGGCCCTTAGAAGCCAGTTTAATAACCATGCCCAGCGTGGCCGACGACGACTGAATCACCAACGTCAGCAAGGCGCCCGCCCCAGCGCCACGCACTGGGTTCTCCAACTTAAGCAGCCACGCCTGCACGCCCCGATAATCTTTGAGCGGGGCCGCCGCTTCCCCAATCAGAAACAAGCTGAAAAACAGCAAGCCAAAGCAAAACAAGGCTCTTCCCGCCGTGCGGCCCTGCCGCTTTTTGCTTAACGACAACAGCAGCAAGCCCGGCAGCATTGCCACTACGGCGTATTGACCTAACTCAAAGGCGAAGAGTTGACTGGAAATTGTCGTGCCGATATTGGCCCCGAGCACCACGCCCAGCGAGTTGCGGAAAGGCAGTGCGCCCGCACTCACCAAGGCAATAGCCAGGATAATGACCACGGACGACGAATCCAGAAGCGTGGTCACGACGGTACCCGTCAGGATGGCCATGGGCACCGTTTTGGTGAAGCGGTCCAGGATGCTTTTCACCCGTTCGCCCGCCACTTGGCGCAAAGCCAGCGCTAAGCGACTTACGGCATATAGAAATAGTACCAGGCCACTGACAGCCAGCAAGATGATCGATAAAACCGAAGAAGCCGAAGAGGTCATGGGGGCCAGTGCACCGGATAAGCCGAGCACCAAGTACCGAACGTATTCGCCGAGCTAGCAGGCATCTGCCGCTCATCAACAAATTGTTACCTGCCCCTTGCTCGTATGGTTGCCTCTGGCCGCTAAAAGTGGGCAGCCACGGCAAACCCGTACAGTTTATGCTATTGTGAAGCTTGTTGCGGGGCCTCGCTTTTACCGCCCCGGAGTGCGTGCTTTGCCTAGCGTACTCTTCTGAAGCAGGAGTCGTGGAGGGGAGTCGCTCGGGGGGAGCGACTCCCCTCGGCTATTAAAGGCACCCTTGCGGCCGTAATTCCCTTTGATTCAGGGGAATACCGACCGCCCAAGCGCCAGCAAGGCTTGCTTAGCTTTTGGGCTGCTCCTTGATAGTTTGCCGTAAACTTTGTAGTTCGTCAGCACCTACTAGCAAGGCCGGATAGCGCAGTAACTCACGCCAAATCGAACGGAGATACTCTGGATTGGCGGTAGGCAGGTTCCAGAACCGGATTTTCTGCCCGTTGCGCATAGCCAACTCGTTCCACTGGCGTAGCTGCGCCGTTTCGGCGGCGGGCATAGCCCTTGGCCCTTCCGCTGAAAATACTGCTGCCAATTGCCGTTCATGGCGGGGATGCGAGCAGCCGAAGACATCAACTTTAAATCAGCCAGGGCCCCATCCAAGAATACCAGCCGCTGCACATCGGCCAGCACCTGTTCCCGGGGGTAACCCCCAGTCAAAATCACCTGCACGCCGCCCAAACGAGGCTGCTGGGGCGTCGATAGAATATCCTGGTAAGTGAGCAGAATGCGCCGCAAACGGACGTAGGTCGCTGGGCCTTCATTTTTGATATCGATGTAAAGCCAGAGCGGCGCGGGCCGGGCGTAAAGCTTTTATTGGGTGCGTAGCAACTGGCGCAAGGGCTCTAAGTACAGCGTTTGCAGCGTTCGGCTTGCTTGAAGCGACTTACGCTCGTGCCCTACCAACAGCGCGCTATCAATTAAAAAGACGTCGGCTTCCACGCTTTGAAAGCCGAGTTGTAGCGCATCGTAGAGCGGATGGGGCCGCCAGTAGTCGTTGTGCGAGTGGCCCTGGTGCAGTGGCCGGGCCAGCGGTAGTTGCGAGCGAGTACACGACCCGGACAGGGTTAGTAGCAACAGGCCAAAGAAAGTGGTTCACATGAATGATTGAAGGTTCACCAGGTTCCATTCCTACTGCTTAAGCAAATTACAAGCGAGGGCGACGTTTATTTTGCGAATTCCGCCCTAAATCGGGGCGTTTTGCGGAGTAGGATGCGCCGCGGGTGCGAAAGTTGGTTTTCCCTACTTTTTAACTTTGTACTGCACCTCAATGGCCACCGGATAATGGTCGGAGGGTGTTTTGCCGCCGCCGTACGTATCGGTAAGGATGCCGTAGCGGGTGGCCGTGAAGGCAGGATCTAAGAAAATGTGGTCGATGCGGGCATCGGTTTTGGCGTTGGTCTTGAAGCCGTTGAACGTGCCGTTGGGGGCGTACACCACCTTAGCCACTTCGTAGGCGTCTTTTAGGCGGCCCGAGGTGTTGAGAAGGACATAACTTTCGTTGCGCTGATCAACGTTGAAATCCCCAGTCAAAATAGCGGGCGTGTTGCCGGCCATTTCCTTAACCTTGGCCAGAATCAGCTTCGCGCTTTCTTTGCGCGCCTCAATTCCTACGTGGTCGAAATGGGTGTTGAACAGGTAGAACGTGAAGCCGGTACCTTGCTCCTGAAACTGCCCCCAGGTGCAAATGCGCGGCAACTGGGCATCCCAACCCTTGCTGGGCGTCGTGCTGGTCGGCGACAGCCAGAACGTGCCTTGCTTGAGCAGCTTGTACTTGTCTTTTTTGTAGAAGATAGCGGAAAACTCGCCGGCCTGCTGGCCATCGTCGCGGCCCACGCCGATGTGCGCGTAACCTGGCAGCTTGCCGGCGAGGTCCTGGAGCTGGTTGTAGAGCACTTCTTGCGTGCCAAACAAATCGAAGTCCTGAAAGCGGATCAGGTTGGCCATGTAGGGCAACCGGTCTTTCCAAGCGTTGGCCGTATCCTGGGCGTTGTCGTAGCGGATGTTGTAGGTGGCCACCTTCATGGTTTGGGCGGGCAGCTTCGCCGAAGCCGCCAACAGCAGTACAAGAAAAAAAAGCTTTCGAAACACAGGCAAGAAAGAAGGGGAGAATACAAGAAATAATTGGGGCAGCTACTCCCAACCAGGGTTTTGCCCGAGCGCAGGGGTAATTAGGCGGTCGTTTTCGGGAATGGGGTAGAGGTAAGACTTCTCGTCCCACTTGCGAGGTACGGTAGTCAGCTGATTTCGCCGGAGGTGCCGTTGGTGAGCCGCTGCGGATTCACGCCACCGCTGGTTGTAGGAGCTACGTTCACGTACGTAACGCCGGCGGGCCGGTTGGCGGGCAGCGTAGTGTAGAACGCCACATCCAGCTTGCCGTCTTCATTCAAATCGAGCGGCTGGTTGAGGGCAGGCACGTAGAAGCCATTCCACAACAAACAACGCGGCCGAGGAGCGCCACGCGCTTGCTTCAGTGCTAATCCGACTTCCTTTAACACGGGGCAGGCAGGAGTAGGTCTGGCACGCAAGGCGATTCAAAGACGCCACCGGGCCATTTGGCGAGGTATGGCTCTTTCCTGGCTCCTGCCTGCCTATCGGGGAAGTAAGGTAAGGTCGGCAATCGTGTTGCCTAGTTCGGTGCCCATGGTCACCGAAATGACCTGGGTAAACGGGTAGTGGAGGCCGGCGTAAACCCGGGAAAAAGCAGCCTCCTCCAGCATGGCCGAAATAGAAGCATACTGCCGGGGAGCGACCCCTCGCCAGGCGTACGCGTTGTCGGTTACCGGAATGTTGCCGCATTCTCGTATTAATACCTGCATCACGGGCGCGGCTATCCCGACCAATCCGGAAGGATACTCGGGGTACGGCGGGCTGGGCAGATACGTTTGCCAAGTAGGATCAATATGGCGTTGAATATACGTAACCGGGCGCAGCAGATTATACTGATACTTGGCTCTAAAGGTGTTGATAGGACCGTCCTTCATGGCAATGCCCGTTTTGGCGTACACTTGCGCCGCCTCGGCCAACTTAACCTGCTTGCGCTCTAGAATGCCAGTTATAATGGACAGCGTATGGTAAGGGGCGGGAACGCCAACGCCACTGCCACCCGCATCCGCCCACCAGTCAGCAATGGCTTTTTGCGCTGGGGTTAAGGCTTTTCCAATAGCATACACTGCGCTTGCTTCTTGATGAAATGGAGACGCTGGGTCTTCTGAATAAGGAAAAGGCAACGGGGGCGCTGTAGTTGTTAAGCTTGCGGTTAGAAAAGGCCTTGAATTTTTTAAAAAAGGCCCTTGCGGGGCGGCAAAAGCCGGTGGGGTTGGCACCCAGGCGCCAGGAAACACGGGCAGCACGTACCCTTGGCTGCCTAAGGTGAAATTATCGGTGGTTGACCAATTGTAGACCGCCGTAGCAATGGCCCGTCCATAAGCTTGCGAGCGGAGAATGACGGCATCGGAGGCCCGTAATTTAAACCGGAGATTGTAGGCGTTTTCCAACGAATCGATCCGGGCTATATCCGCCTCGGTTAGCCCAACTAAAAACTGCTTGTACATACTGGCCAGCGCCGCATTGGCACTAGCCCCCCATACATACTCTTGGTTGCGTTCTGGTGCCGGCATGGTGGGCATCTGATAGAGCTGGGTCGATAAACTCACGGCTCCTTTTCGGCCAGGACGCACCGCTTCGTACAGGCCAACGCCGATGTAGCCAAAGTTTCGGTTGTTGAGAATTATAACCGGTTGCGGGGTTGTACGCAGTTGCGTTCGTGCAATGAGCTTGTACCAGTCGAAGACGACGGTGGCACTTTCCTGTTGGGGGGAGCCCTGATGAATTAGTTGCTCTAGTAGGTCGTCGCAGCCATAAAAGAGCAAACCGGAAAAGAACAGCGCGAACAGATGAGTTACTTTCCGGCGTTTTCTCATAGAAAGGAGTTGCATAGCGAAGGGGTTGCTTGGGAAAGAATCGAGAAAAAGGGACCAGGTGCCACCCGCAGAGGAGGCTTGCTGCGGAGAAAGGCCCTGATTTAACTTGAACAGCGGGGAGAAGCCGTTCGCCGACGAGGAACGGCCCGGTTGGAGGCTTGCGAACCGAGCAGGAAAAGAGCGGAAAGCCGCGGATTGCAGAAAAACTACTCCTGGCTGAGTGAAGAGAGTACACCAGAACCGTCGCTAGGACGGGGCCACGAACCAACGAACCTCCACCGGGAAGAGCGTTACCGGATGCATTTATAGAATAAATATAGTGAATTGTATATATATTTTGAATAGCCTAGTTTGATCTTGCGACGAGTACCTATTATAGCACGCTTAGGATAGCTCGAAAACAGGCGGAGCTAGCTCAAGACAGCCCGGGAAATACACATCCAGGCGTGTCCATCGTCTTTTTGAGATGGTCTAAGTCAGCCGGATAGAAGGCAGACGGCGTGTGGCGCCGGTCTAAGGCCACGTAGCCTTTTATCTCTGCGCGTCTGCTGGCCGGCTCGGCGCGCCGGCACTAGCCGTCTGGGCTACGCCAAACTGTAGGCGCAGGTAGGCTTTATGCCCGTGCGCGTCACGGGCACGACCCGCTGGCCACCAGCTGTTGTTTTCTGGTAGAAGGCCAGCGCCGCGTATTGCGGGTCACGCATTCGAGCGGGTAAGGCAGCGGCAACCATGGAGCGAGGCGGGCGCCACCAAAAGGTGATGCCCAAAGCTAGTGAGCAGCCACACAGCCACAAAGCCCACAAATATCCGGGCGCCGGTCGAGCCCTGGCAGCGTTACGGAGTAGGACTTAGGCGATACTACAGCTTCTGCTGACAACCTTTGCGCGAGGTACTCCCGCGAATTTTACCTATAGCGCCGGGCATTTACCGGTCCATAGAGGACCGTTTTTGGACACTGATAGCACCCACGCAAAAGCCCCCGAAAACAGCGATTTTCGGGGGCTTTTGCGTGGCTTTTCAGACAGTCTTTTTGCTTTTCTACGTCTCCTGCTTGAACAGCCATCAACGGCTTTAAAGCATTCTGGCCGGCCAAGTTAGAACGGCGTGTTTTGCAGCGCCTCCAGGGCAACGGCTTCACGTATATTGAGTCCGTAAGCGGGCAGGGCACTAACTATGGGCTCGCCCCCGAACAGGGTGGGCATGCCGGTTACTTGGGGCCTCACTACAGCCACCCGCACCGGACAGGTTGCCACATTGAACTGTACTGAAGTGTGTACTAAAGCAGCTGGCAGCGCAAAAGAATTTGGAACCAAGTCCGGGTTCTTATTTATAAGTAGATTTTCTACTCTCTACTTCTCGCTAAAATACTCTTATAAGACGCTTTGTATGTCTCCTGCGATTTCCGGATAACTTCTGCCTGAAAAGAGGCATCCGTAAAAAGCCTGTTAAGGCTCGGGTGAGTTTCAACCGAAATTCCTTGCTTGGCATAGGCATCTTTCAAATTAGCAATAGCATCCGCCACAACTTCGTTGCTTAACTCTGCCGGCATATTCTTTACCAATAGTTCATACCGCGTCAGATCCTTTGATTGTGATGGAGCTGCTTTCGCGGGTTCTACAGCCCTGGAAGCTGCTGCCCGTTTCGGAGAAGAGCCTCCTTCGAGCGCAACTAGTCTTTGCTCAAGCGAAGTAAATTGACTTTCCAACCCCTTGATTTTCTTTTCCTGTTCAACTGCAAGGTTTGCCAAGTCGTTGGCATTTAGGCCTATTGCCATATTTACGCTCGCAATTCCTCCTTCCACTAACGATTCGGACCACGCTACGCCAACAATCTGCTTGTACTGCTCCGCTTTAATTTCTTTGGGTGATACTCCGACTCCAGTGCCATCATTCAATCCTGAAGGCAGAATGTAATCACCCGAGAAAACGATGCCGCGGACTTTAACCGGGATTTGACCCATAAAAGCAACCTTTTCGAAAGCGGCTTCTTGGCCTGCTGGGGGCATGTTTCCGAGCACTGCCGGTTTGGTCGAAATAACCATGAACTGCTGCGCACCGTCAGTAAACTTGGATATTTTACCGCCACTAACGGCCACAATATTGCCTGCCGCTATGTTTTCTGATGCATTGCTTCTTTCCAACCATTCTGCATAGTCAGCTGAACCGGACTGGTAGGTGACGCCCAGATTTTCCAAGGCAAACAACTCGAAGTCAGCAAGGTTTGCACTCGACAGGACAAGGTCTGCCGCCGCAGTTGCAAGACAAGGGCCACATGGCCCCGTCGAGGCCCCAAGGCCTCCAACAACGATGGGAATAGCTGCTGCTATGACATTAGCACCGTCTTTTGCCACTTCAGCAGCCAACATACCTTCGTTGAAGATATAGTCTCGGTCACTTTTAGCTTCCGCTGATGTTTCTCCTTCGATACGTCCAACCGCCTTGCCTGAGCCGTCTAAAAATGTAATAAAATTATTGGTATTATTAGGTGTTCCAGCATTCAGCTTAATGGCAATTCCCTGGTTGCTTCCCTGTACCTGAAGTGGATAGGCAGCATAACTTTCTTCGCTACCATTCATAGTCGCCGTAATAGTTACCTGACCATTAGCAGCAAGCCTATTGTTGAGTGTAGTGGTTCCAGCAACTGTTAGGCTGCTTTCCATGGTGGCAGCGCCAGTCACGCCCAAGGTGCTGCGGAGCGTGGTAGCGCCCAGCGTGTTCAGGGAATTGTTTAAGTCAGTTGCCCCGGCCACACGCAAAGTATTGCTTAAAGTAGAGGCCCCAGTTACCCCGAGCGTGCTGCCGAGCAAGGTAGCACCGTCTACGCCTAGCGTGCTGCGCAAAGTAGTGGCGCCCACGGTGTTCAAGGTGCTGCCCAAATTTGTAGCGCCGGTTACGCCCAGCGTGTTGCGCAGGGTGGTGGCACCCACCGTATTCAGCGTGCTGGCTAAGTTGGTGGCGCCGGTTACATCCAAGGTGTTGCGCAGGGTGGTGGCACCCACCGTATTCAGCGTGCTGGCTAAGTTGGTAGCGCCGGTCACGTTTAAAGTGCCCGTGAGAGCGGTAGGGCTAGTTCTGGCCACGGTCAGCGGGCCATTGTTTATAGTAGCACCACCGGTCGTGTTGAGGTTCACGTTGCGGTTCACCGTTAGGTCGTTGCCTACACCCAGGTCGTTGCGAATGGCGACATTGCCCTGGCTCGTGATGGTGAGCCGGTCCAGGTTGTTGGTGATAAGCACGAGGTCGGCCGCATCAGTGGTGCCCAGGCGGTCGGTCAGGGGGTCCACCCGGGAGTTACCAAAAAGAGACCAATTCTGCGAAGGCACCCCCGGGGTATTGCCATTGCTCTTAGCGGACTGCGAATCGGTGGTACCGTCTAGGGTGCTAGCTGAACCAGCGTGAAGGGCATAGGGAACCGAGAGTAGCTCCGAAGTACCCATCAGGCGGTAGTTGGTACCGCCCGTGGGGTCCATCTCTATCCGCAAAAAGTGATTGGAGGTGCCCCACGCAACGCGGGCAAAATCCCCTAGCGAGGCCTTTCCCCGCCCAATAGCCAGCGAAAATGACCCCTGTTCGGTGGTGGTCACGCGGTGGGTTTCGGTGTAGGCCGCCGGGGCATCGGCGCCGCCCGCCAGCACGCTGATGCGCAGGGCCACCGCTTGGCGCTGTAGGGGCTTGCCGTTCAGGTCGCGGGCAATGCCTTGGTAGTTCATGGCCTGCGGCGTGGGAGCCTGCGTTGGCGGCTTCGCGGCGGACTTGGTCTGGGCTTGAACGGCCGTCGTTCCAAGTAGCAAAATAGCCGACGCTACCAGGGGAGCTTGTAGATTTTTAAGCATGAGAATGCGGGCGATGAGTATGAAAAAGGAGGACTACGATTATTCGTTTTTGAGAATGAAGTGCGTGGTGCGCCGGTGGGTAGCTGGGTCGAACACGCTGAGCACGTAGCTGGCTACGGGCAGGTCGGCCAGGTCTAGGCGCACGTGGCCCAGTTCCGGTGTCTGGGTTAGCGTGCGCAATTGCCGGCCCTGCAAGTCGTAGATTTCCAGCTGCACGGCCGGCGTGGTGGCCGGTACGCGCACCCACACCTCTGTTTTAAACGGGTTAGGGTACACGGCTAAGTCCTCGAAAGCCGTAGCTGCCGGCGCCCATGCTCCGCGGTGAAAGCCCTCCAGTACCTGGGCAGTGCCGGCCTGCTGCCAAGCAACTACCGCTCGTTCTCCCACCGTCCAGTCCAAAACCAGGCCGTTGGCCTGGAAAGCTTGCCCAGCCGCGCCGAGCACCGCTGGTGCTGGGGTAGTCTGGCTCCAGGCGCTGAGACTTCCAAGCAGACCAGCGGCGAGTAAGCAATAGGGTCGTAGTTTTTTCATAAGCTTACAGCGCAAAAGAAGAGGGATGAGAAGTGGTGAAACCAACCAGCTGACAGGATTTTATACAAAAGACTAACGCACAGTTAGCCGTTCTGCATCCAATAAAGCAGTCTTGACAGCGTTAGCTTTATCCAATATTTTTTATTCAAATATAGAGAAATATAAACTATATATTAATTTATTATAGTATTCATATATAAACATTACAGGAAAATATACTTTCTAGGAAACGCCGGGCTTTGCAGGTGCTAAAGGCATAAGGCCAGCAGCTTAATAGCTCCGCCAACTTGACGCCAGCGGCGTAGGCACTGGTCTTAGCATTCTGGCTGCAGAACGCGCACCCACGAGGCCAATCGTCAGGCCACGGCCTTGATCCTGGCCCGCTGGGGCAGGAATGGGGGTACAATCAGATTGCCAAGGAGTTGGAAGCTTGAGCTTTCGCACCCACCGTAGATGCCGTTTTACCCGCAAACAAGTTCAGTGCTTAGGGCAAGGCGCGGCAGGGCTAGCACAACGAAGGGCCCGTCCTTCTGAATCGAAGGAAGCGGACTTACGCTTTCGTTACCTGAAAGGTATTGATCGGTTCCGCCGTTTGTTTCTCCACAAAGACGAGAAGATAGTTCAGAGAGCTTCAACCACTACAGACGCCGAGTTGGCATCATAGAAAACCGCGCTAATAGCCGTGCCAGTCGGGGCCGGCTTTGGCTGCTGCGTGTGGCCTTTTTGTAAGTAGTTTGTAATAGTACACTTCGGCCCAAGTCTCTAGCTGTACGGCCAGTTTATCCGGGCTGCGGTTTTCTAAGTGCGTGTTGGTAATCTCGGGTTTTGGGCCTGCTTCAGCTGCCGGTAGCTTGTCGGAGCAGGCCGTTTTGCGTGGCCTTTGGCAAAAGTCACAGACGCTTTTAGTCCCAGATGCCGTTGGCCGCGGTCAGGATTAGGGGGGAGCCGTCGGTGACCACCAGCGTGTGCTCGTGCTGGGCCACGAAGCTGCCATCCTTGGTGGTTAGCGTCCACCCGTCGCTGAGTTGGTGGGTCAGGCTGGCGCGGGTGGAGATGAACGTTTCCACGGCTACCACCGAGTCTTTTTTGAAGCGCTTCAGATTGTAGCGGTCGTAGTAGTTGGGAATTTCTTTGGGCTCCTCGTGCAGGCTGCGGCCGATGCCGTGGCCGACGAGGTTCTTAATAACGCGGAAGCCAGCTTTGCGGGCTTCGGCCTCAATCAGCCCGCCAATGTCGGCGATGCGCACCCCGCCCCGGATGCGACTAATGGCCGTGCGCAGAATCTGGCGGGAGGCATCGACCAAGGGCTGGTGGTGGTGCACGTCGGCGCCGAGCACAAACGAGCCGCCGTTGTCGGCCCAGTAGCCATCCAACTCAGCCGACACGTCGAGGTTGACCAGGTCGCCTTCCCGCAGCACTTTGTGCAGCGCAGGTATGCCGTGGGCCACTTCCTGGTTGACGCTAATGCACGTCCAGCCCGGAAAGCCGTAGGTAAGGCGCGGGGCCGAGCGGGCGCCCAACGAGGCCAGCAGGCGGCCGCCGTATTCGTCTAACTCCTTGGTGCTCATGCCGGGCTGGGCGTATTCGCGCATCTGCTGAAGGGTGGTGGCAACAGCGGCGCTGATTTGCTGGAGGCCGGTTAGATCGGCTTGCGAGGTGATGGACATGGCAAAGGGTTGGTTTCAGTGGATAGGTATCCACGGCGTTTATAACTACAACAAATACAAGAGCATTTCGACAGGATAACGCAGTAGGAGTGCTTGTTAGGCAAAAGTTAACGGGGCAACCTCACTTCTTGTGTTCGGCCTAACTAGACCATCTTATGCAAGTTCCCTCTCGTTTCACCCTCGCTGCTGGGTTTTACTTGTTTAGTGTATACAACTTAATATCAATATTAACTCGCTGAAAGCTGTCGATTGGGGTTGCGCCAAGGCCATACACCACCTTTTCTAATTCCTTAGCGGGGCTAATGCGCGTATCGTAATACCATTTCGGCGTACGAAGGTGCGGGCTTAGGTAATCGCCAATGTTGTTTCTTAAGCTCGGATAGCAGATAACCCAAAGCCGCTTCTTGCCCCGCAAGTCACCGAATTGCTGACGCACTTTCTCGTAATACTCTTGCTTGCTAGCTGTTGAGTGCCTTACGTCATCCTGCCCCAAAGCAGTATAGCGAAGACTATACGCCTCTTTGTAGTACTGATACGCATGATTCATCGTCCAGTAAACATAAACGGCATCTCCCTCCTTGTAGCGTTCATTGGCATATAATAAGGCTTCCCTGTTGTGTTGTCTCTTCATTAGAAAGGTCGGGATTGTAGTAAACCGGATAGCATTCCAAGTGGGCGGAAGGAGCAAGAGAAGAAACAAAAGAGTTGCTACCGGCTTTCGCTTAGTTTGGCCAAAGGCCGCCACCGTAACTTGGGCGCCGTAACTGATAAGCAAAAGGAACAGCGGCGCCAGAAATAAAATAAGCCGCTCATAGAAAGGGTACGCCTGAAAGGCGGAGGCAAGCAGCGTTAACCCTATGGGCCCAAGCAGCAAAAACAGATAATATCTATTCTTTCTTGCCAAAGCAACAATCCCTACCAGCTCTAGGAGAAGCGGTAAGAACGGCATTCTAAAAAAAGTCTGTACCGGCGAGTAATCCCTGATATTTTCGTCGAATATACGGTTGCCGAACTTTGTCAACAGGCCCAAGTTTTGTTCCAGCAACATATAGTGAGTGTGGGCAACCCACAATATATTTCTGGTTATAGAATCCGCCAGAGGCAGATAAGCATCGCATCCGACGGCAAAATAGTCTTTAAGCCAAGCCGAATCCGCATACTCGCGTAAAAAGAAAAAGTACAAAACCGCGAAGCTGCTCAGCCAGATAGTGCACGGAATAAGTTGGAGAAACAGGGCTTTCCATTCTCTTTTGAGCAGCGAATTACTGCTTATCACCAAGCCTATTCCGGCCAGAATGAAGATGGAGCTATTCGAGAACCAAACTAAAAGACCCCCGCTGACTCCCCATAGCAAGAGGGTGAATGGTTTCAGGGAAGAGTGGAATTTTACAAATAAATAGAGCGCCAGAACCGAAGCACACAATTCTGTGCTGTACTGCTTTGCTTCCGTGGCATAATAAACAAAGGGCTCCCCGATTGCTAAAAGACTTACCGCCAGGATAACTGTCCAGGGCCGGAGGAAGAAACGCGCAACCGGGATAAAGAAAAACAGCGAGCCTATCCCGGTTAGTAAGGAAAATAAACGCACGGCCCGTTCTCCTTTACCGAACAGGGTCACCGCGAGTTTTACCATCACTAAATACCCGAGCGGCGCTTTCTGTTGGTAGTCTAGGGGCTTGGTTAGCAAGTCCAGAAAGCCCATTTTTATGATATTTCCATTCAGATAAAGCTCATCTATCCACAAAGACCGATTATCAATGAAAAGGACCAGCCGTAAGAAAACGCCGACAAAGGCAACGGCTAGTGCTATTCTTGCGTGATGCTTACGTAGGTAAGCACCTAGTCTATCCCACTTGGGTACCACAACAATTTCTTTTTCGGGCGCGAACAGCATAGAGTTTTATGAGAATCCAACCAAGTGAGGCAGCATTGGGCCTTCGTCTTGGGTGGAAGTGCTTGTTGTTGGAGGGGAGGTGGGCACTCGTAGTGCAAGGTTGATTGTCGCCAAAACGACGGCCGGATTTTCTTGGGCTACAGGTCAGCAGAACGCGGGAGAAACACGGTTGCTTTGTCCAACCAGCCCGCTCC
The DNA here is from genome assembly GCF_964242765.1 of uncultured Hymenobacter sp. Classification (NCBI taxonomy): domain Bacteria; kingdom Pseudomonadati; phylum Bacteroidota; class Cytophagia; order Cytophagales; family Hymenobacteraceae; genus Hymenobacter; species uncultured Hymenobacter sp. The sequence goes on along the minus strand of NZ_CAXTBM010000031.1, from coordinate 13,066 downwards.
GCTACCCGGCCGCCGTTGCCGCCGTTAGCACGCGCAGGTAGCGCGCCGACACGAGGGCGGGCTGATGCGCGGCTAAGTGCGCCGTTGCTGCCTGCCGCAACTTTTTCTCCCGGGCGGGATTGTGGAGAATTTCCCAGATCGTGTCCGCCAGCGCCTCGGCATTGCCGCGAGGGAAGACCAACCCGGCGGGTCCGGCCGCATCCGGCAGGCCATCACTGTCGGAGACAATGGGCAAGCACCCGCACGCCAGCCCTTCGAGGACAACATTGCCAAAGGCTTCCCCAAAGAGCGAGGGGACCACGACATAGCGGTAGCGGTTCAATTGCCGGGCCAAGGTTCGGCCCGGCGAAAAGCCCAGGAACTGGACGTGCTGGTGTACGTCCAAAGAAACGGCCAGTGCTTCTAAAGCGGCTCGTTCCGGCCCGTCGCCGATGAGCGTGAATGTTGGCTTGGGCGAACCCGGACGCTGCTCTTGTAGCCGCTTAAGCACCCGCTGGAAAGCCACGATGGCCAGGTTCGCGCCTTTCTGAGACACCAAGCGGCCCACGAACACAAACGCCTCGGTCCGGGCTATTTCGGGCCGGTGTTTGAACTCGCTGGCGCGGTAGGGATTGCCAATCACTGCGGCGGCGGGCCAGCACTTTTGGCGGACGGCTTCGCTGACTGAAATGACTGCCGTGGCCCGCTTCAGCCAGGCGTATTTCGCCCACGCCACGCTCGCGGTTCGGTCGAGCTCCGTATTGAGGGAAATGACGGAAGGACGGCCGAAAAATACGTTGGGCCAAGCCAAGCGCAAACAAGGATTATTCTCGAACACGATATCAGCCCAGGCATGGTGCTGAAAAAGTTGCCGGTTGCTCGGCTGGCGAATGACGGCAAAGGGAAAGGATACCGGGGTGGTTGAGGTGGACCACGTCAACACCCGCACCTGATGCCCGGCAGCGGAAAAAGCCCGCGCATAGATTTCGGAATTCACCTCAATTCCCCCGATGTCGGGAAAGAAATGATGTGATAATAACAGGATTTTTAAAGGCATTGCCGAGCGCGGTCAAGGAGCAGAAAACTAGTGGTAAGCAAAGCAGGCACGGGGCGAATATGCGTATTCGGTATTAAGCTCCTATTAAAACAAAGTATAGTACTACCCTTATGTCCTCGCTAGATGGCAGCTAGCATAAACAACAAAACCTCACGAATGAGGCCCACATAAGCTTCGACCAACAACTTGCCCGTCACCGGAAGCTGTAAAGCCACCAACCCAAAGGAAAGCACGCTTTCGAGCAGGTTGCCGGTGGTTCCTCCCCACACAGTTGCCTCGTTCCCATTCCTACGACGAGTGGCAGCCGTAGAATCCCTGCCACAACCCAGACTGCTTTTGCTTGACCTATCCTGGCACCACTCTGTAGCCGTCGCCAGCCCGGTTAGTTGCGCCCAAAATGGCAGTATTCAAGGCTTGCCTACAACCAGTGGGGGAGTGGCATGAAGTAGGCCAAAGGGTATGGAGGGTTGTGTTCGAGCACTTTTTCGAGTTCCTTAACCCCGGAATCGTTGTATTTTTGCCTAAATAGGGTGTTGTCAAACAATGGCAAAGAAAATAGACCCTCCGAGTTTGTGGTCAACGAGCTTAGCTGCTCATGATAAGGTGCTAACGCATCGTAAGAGCAGCGAATAATGCTCGGATTACACGTCCTGTAAGGCAACCGGAAGGGGCAAGCGAAAACGAACGGCTCCGCTTGCCTCGATTCCTACCTCTTCTCCTTCATATTGTCTAGCAACACGTTAAGCTAAAAGCATACCCTAGATTCGGAGGTGTTGTCTTCTTTGTTCGACAACACTCCAGTAAGATGCTTTGGCACCGGCCTTGTTTCCGGGATATAATTTTTTCAATACAGTAGAACTGCCGATACCTGAATGGCCTAAAGGGTTACATCCAGACCAACAGTGAGCAACTGGGGAGTGCCCACACGGATGCCTTGCGGCCGGCGCGAGGCGATGTAGCGTTCATTTGTAAGGTTTTTGCCCGCTACGCTCAAACTTACATGGTTGCCTGGCAGGCAATAAAGTACGGTCGCGTCAAGCAGCCCATAGCCTGGTAGACGACCCGTGCGGCCATGCGGAGCCGGGGCGCGAGTGTTGAGTTCGTCGGTGTATTGCGAGCCAGCATAGGTGCCGGTCAAGCGCAAATTCAGGCGGGGCAGAGGTTCGGTGCTCAGGCCGCCCGAGAGTAGCACATTCGGCGCGTAGGGTGTTTGGTTGCCTTTGATGTTGCGAGATTCGTTGTTTGGCGTGGTCGCAAAACGATCATCGGTGTACGTGGCCTTCACGTGAGTCGCTTTCATGTCCAACTCGACGGGCCAGGCTAAAGCCAGCAGTTGGGTGAAATCCAGCGTCAGGCTACCTTCCACGCCTAGATGGCGGGTATTACCTCCGTTGAGGAAACCGGCCCCTGCATTCCCCGATGATTGCGACACCGGAATGATTTGATTCGAGAAGTCCATTACGAAGCCGGTCACTTCGGTTTCCAAGCCAGGTAATGGCTGCGCTCGTGTACCCAATTCATAATTCCAACTCAGCTCGGCGTCCAGTTGCAGGGCTACGCCTGCGCCGGAAATAGCATCCTTGATGCGAGGGGGGGCAAAGCCGCGGTGCACCCCTGCAAAAACAGTGGCCCGCTCGTTGAGCGTGTAATTCAGACCTGCTCCCGGAATAAGGACCATAACGTTGCTTGTGGCTACCACCAGCGTGTCGCGGACCTGATTCGAACGGCCGTTCACGGTAAAGAGGCCCCGTCGAATGTCGCGCTCATAAGTAAACGACTCGCCCCGCAAACCTACCGTGGCCGACCATCGATTGGTGAGTTGCAGCTTGTTTTGCGCAAAGGCACTCCAAGCTAGGCCGGTTCGAGTTTCATAGTCGCGCTGGTCGCCACCCCGGGCAGCCGCCTTCTTCCCGACCACGTATTGTTCGTCGGCTCGCTCGTGGAGCACCCGTACGCCCGTAGCTAGCTCGCCGCTGCGGCTGCCCAAGGCGTACTTCACTGCCAGGCGTGGCTCCAGGCCCGCCACTTGAAACTGACGGTTGCGGTGCCCGTTGCTGTTTTGCATGTATACCGCGCCCTCAGGCACTTCTGGGTCGCCCCATACCACGCCCGTCTGGTTGGGTGCCGTGGGCGAGAGGGAAAAATCCTGGCGCTGCCAATTCCGCTGGGTGGTGTAGCCGAAAGCAGTAGTGGTGAGCTGTACTTGGTCGGAGAAGCGGATAGTGTGGCTCGCGCTTACCGAGTAGCGCCGGATGGGTAACTGATCATCGGGAGCCAAGGACTGGTAATCTTCGCCCCCCCGTTCGTATTGGGTTTGCGTAAGCCCCAAATACGTAGCGTTGCTGAATTCGTCGTAGGCGCCCAACTTCAACCGCAAGGCTTGGCGCTCGTCGAGCTTAATGGTGAGCTTGACCGTCAGATCGTGCAGGCGAAACCGTACCGGTCCTAGATTATCGGCGCGTTTGTGCAGGTAGCTCACCAGCAAGCCGGTATTGCCGAAGGTATTGCCGTAGCTGGCGAGGCCCGAGAAGTAACCGCGCCCGCCGCCCCGCACCCGTAGGGTGGTTTGTGTTTCGGTGGGCGCCTCAGCCGTAATGTAGTTGATAACGCCACCAATGGTTTGGGGACCATACTGGATCTGGCCGCTGCCCTTGAGCACTTCCACACCCGTCATCCGATCGATGACGGGCGTGTAATAGAGTTCTGGCTCGCCGTAGGGGGCCAGCGCCACGGGTACGCCATCTTCGAGGACCAATACGGTGCGCGAACGGTCGGGGTCGAGGCCGCGAATGCCGATGTTGGCCCGCAGGCCTATGCCTTCCTCATCAACCACGTTCAAACCCGGCACCCGGCGAAATACTTCGTTGCTGCTTACGGGGGCCAGCAAACGAATTTCCTTGGCTGACACCTTGCTAACCGACCCGGGAATGGATGTGAACAACTCGTTTTGTTGACCGCCCAGGATGGTGACTTCAGGAATACGAACCAAACGGGCCGAGTCGGTGGTAGTTGGGCGCTGCGCTAGAGCGATTGGCGTAACCAGTAGGCTGGCCGCTACAGCCAAGCAGCCGGAATAAAACGACGGTTGTGAATTCATCAGGAAAGAAAATAGCCAGCTCCGCACAAAACTAAAGTGCCCAAGACTTCTTTTCCTGTGATATGGTATGCTTAATATAAATATAACTTAACCTTATTTAACTGCGCGCCACTATCAGCATTGCTCGGTATTAATGAGAGCATGACTAGTGAAATATTTCCACTTGTCTTAGGGTTCTATGCCTTCAAATGTCATTTTATCGAGTTCTATTAATTTAAAAAAATCGAATAGTAATTAACATAAAACTAAATTCGATAATAAAATATTGTGGCGGCACTTATCTACTTATTGAAGTGATTTTGGTGATGATTTCATAATGCATCGGTGCTCTTCTCTTAATAGAGCGCCAATACTTTTGCGGCTGACATAAAAAAGTCCTGCAAATGATACTAAAAATACAGAAACTGATCAGTGTCTTCTCGCTTTTACTGTTCTGCCTTACGCGTACAGTGGTGTTGGCGCAGACTTCGCAAGCCGGCATTAGTGGCACCGTCACCGACGAGAACAAAGAGCCTATTCCGGGGGCTACCATTCAGGTGCGCAACGAGGCAACCGGATTTACCACCGCTACCGGCACCAGCCCCAAGGGCGAGTACACCTTCCGGCAACTGCCGTTGGGCGGACCGTACACCATTACGGTTTCGTTTATTGGGTACGGCACCCAAACCCGCAGCGGCTACACCCTGAATCTAAGTGACATCCTGCGGCTGGACGTGCAAATGCAAACGTCAGCCAACGTACTGGATGCCGTGGTGGTCAACGGGTCGAGCATGCAAAACGACATTCCCAACCTCGGCGCCTCCACGGCGGTTAACGCCCAAAATATCAGTAAACTGCCCGTTCTCGGCCGTAATTTCACGTCTTTGATCAACCTTTCCCCGTTAAGCCGGGGCGGCAGCATTTCCGGGCAACTGGCAACTTCCACCAACTACACCATTGATGGCATGACGGCCAAAAATGCCACGTTTGGCGGCACGGCGGGCACTGGGGCCCCGTATTCCATCTCCATTGAAGCGGTGCGGGAATTCAAGGTGGTGACCAATCAGTACGATGTTACGTACGGCCGGAGCGGCGGGGGCACCATCAACACGGCTACCAAAGCGGGTACCAACACCTTCAGCGGCAGTGCTTTCTCTTTCGTGCGGGCCGACCAGTTGTCTTCGCCCTACGATATTCGGGGCAACGAGCGCAACGTACCGTTCTCCACCTACCAATACGGCTTTTCGCTAGGCGGCCCCATCATCAAAGACAAGGCGCAGTTCTTTGTGGCCTACGACCACCAGCGCGACGCCAGGCCCTTGCAGATTGCCGATATCCAGGGGGCAGCGGACGAGCAACGGTTGAACGTTACGCAAACCACGCTAGACCGGTATTTAACTATTGCCCGTACTAATTATGGAGTGGCTAGTTCTCCGCAGTTTGGCTCGTTTGATAAAAAGGAAAACACCGACGCAATTTTTGCGCGATTAGATTTTCAAATCAACGACAAGAATTTGTTAACGATCAGCAATAATTATATCTACGACAAAAACAATCAAAATATCGGAGATAATACAGCCATTAGTTTATACGAAGTATACGGTACCAGCCGCAATAAAAGCAATAGTACGTTAGCTTCATTGCGCTCCACTATAAGCCCGCGCATTACCAATGAATTAAAGCTGCAACAATTATCGGCTTCGGTGGAAAGTATATCGGGCAGCCAGTTGCCGACGGGTTTTGCTACTATTCCGCGGGCCATTGTGGACCGGGTGCAGTCATCGGTTGCGGACCGCAATGTTTTCACTTCTATTCAGCTCGGCGGGCAGCGCTACGCTCCGGAATACTTTTTCAGTGACGTATCGCAGCTTACCAACAACCTTTACTACAACACCGACAAGATCAACTGCACTTTCGGGACGGATTTGATGTATTCCCGCCTGGATTCGAGGTACGGCAGCGAGGTGAACGGCCGCTTCTTTTATACCGGCCTCGACAACTTCGAAAAGCTGGCCCCGTACCGCTATGCCCGCGAAATCCCGCTGGTGGAGGATCCCAGCGTGCAGCAGCACTTCCTCAACGCCGGCCTCTACGCCCAGATGCAAACCAGTCTTGCGCCCGGCCTCGACGTAATGGCTGGCATCCGCGCCGACTACACCACCTACCTCGACAAGCCCAACTTCAACCAAGTGGTGTTCGAGGATTTGGGCTTGAAAACCGACCATGCCCTGAACACCTTCCAGCTTCAGCCCCGGGCCCAATTCACGTGGGACGTGGGAGAGCGGAAAAAAGACATCGTGCGCCTGGGGGGCGGCATTTTCGGGTCGGACATCCTCAACTATACCATGATCAACAACATGGTGTTCGACGGCACCAAGCTGGCCTCGGTGGACATCACTAACTCTGTGGCGCGGCCCAACCTGGTGCCGGTTCCCAACTTCCCCGGCTACCGCAACGACCCGTCCACGACGCCCGGCGCCGAGCTGTTCGACATACCCGGCGTGCAGCGCCTGTCCACCATCAACCTGAACCGGGAAGATGTGCGGATACCGGTGGTGTACAAAGCCAACTTCTCGTATAACCGTTTCCTGACCGAGCGTTTGCGGGTAGGAGTTAGCGCCTACATGAGCCTGGCCCGCAACAACTACATGTACACCGACGCCAACATGGTGGACCAGCCGTATTTCCGGCTGGCCAACGAAGACAACCGCGGGGTGTACGTGCCAGCCACTACCATCAGTACCGTTAACGGGGCCGCCGACTGGACCCTGGGCCGCAAAACCCAGCGGGTAGGCCGCGTGCTAGCCTTGAACAGCGACGGTAAGGTGAACCAGTATGCCCTTGTGCTGGACGGTACGTTTCGCTACTTCAAGGACGGTGAACTGTCGTTTAGCTACACCTACAACGACACGCAGGACAACACCTCCTACAACGGTAACGTGGCCAACACCGCGACCCTGGCTTTGCCGGTCCGGGATGATCCGCGCGACCTACGCAACATCACGGCTTCCGACAACCAGTTCCGCAGCAAAGTGGTGGTGTACGGCACCTTGCCTACCTTCTACGGCGTGAGCGTGGGACTGCGCTATTCCGGCATCGGGGGCACCCGCTACTCCCTGCTGGTGGGTGGCAACGTGAACGGCGACTTTGTGGCTTCCAACGACTTGGCCTACGTGTTCGACCCCAACGACCCGAGCGTGCCAGAAGCTGTGCGCACCGGCATCCAGGGCATCCTGGACAATCCGAATGCCAGTTCTAGCTTGAAAGACTACGTGCGCCGCAGCATCGGCAAAGTGGCGGAAAGAAACGGCGGCGTCAACGACTTCTATGGTCAGTTCGACATTCGGGTGGCCAAGCGCTTCAAGACCTTCGGCAACAAGCAGTACGTGGAGTTTTCCGGGGATTTGTTTAACGCCGCCAATTTCTTGAGCAAGAAAAACGGGGTGATTGAAACGCTGGGCAGCCAAAGTATTTACTCTATTGCCAGCTTCAACCAAACCACCAACACGTATAATTACAATGTGAACCCCAACACCGGCGTAGTGGCGCCCTCCGGCAATCCGTACCAGTTCCAGCTAGGCCTGCGCTACGGGTTCTAGGCTTGAAGTTGAAACTTGTAACCTGAAGCGCTTTTATGAGTAGTACCCGCCGCGTATGTCTTGGCTTGTTGCTAGTGGCCCAGGCCTTGGCCGCTAGTGCCCAGCAGCCCACCAACAACCCCAAAGCCAGCCAGATTTTGCTGCCCAACGGCTGGTCGCTGACGCCGGCCGGCACTTCTTTGGCCCTAGGCGACTTGCCTCTGAACATGCAGCTGTCCCGCTCGGGGCAGCTGCTGGCCGTTACCAACAACGGGCAAAGCAAGCAAAGTATTCAGCTTATCGACCCCAAAGCCGGCACCTTGCTCGACGAGCAAACGATCAAGAAATCCTGGTACGGGCTGCAATTCAGCGCCGACGGCAAAAAGCTGTACGCTTCGGGTGGCAACGACAACCTTGTCGTCGCCTACTCCATCGTCAACCGGAAGCTAGCTTCCGCCGACACGCTGCGCCTGGGGCAAGCCTGGCCGAAAGAGAAAATCAGCCCCACGGGTATTGCCCTCGACGACGCCCGGCAGCTGCTCTACACCGTCACCAAGGAAGACAACTCGCTCTACATAATTGACTTAAAAACCAAAGCGACCATTAAGAAGGTGGCGCTCGGGCACGAGGCGTACAGCTGCGTGCTGGCACCCGACCGCCGGACGCTGTATATCTCGCTGTGGGGCGGCGACAAAATTGTCCTCTATGACACGCAAAGCGGGCAGCTAACCGGGGAAATAGCCACCGAGAGCCACCCCAACGAAATCATCCTGACTGGCAACGGCAAAATCTTGTTTGTGGCCAATGCCAACGACAACTCGGTATCGGTGATTGACACCAAAACCCGGAAAGTGCTGGAAGTAATGGCAACGGCCATGTACCCCACCAAGCTCACGGGCTCGACCACCAACGCGTTGGCACTTTCGCCCGACGAGAAAACCTTGTACATTGCCAACGCCGACAACAACTGCCTGGCCGTGTTCAATGTAGCGGTGCCCGGCAAAAGCTCGTCCAAGGGCTTTATTCCCACGGGCTGGTACCCAACCAACGTGAAAACGCTCGGCAAGAAAGTGCTGGTAGCCAACGGCAAAGGGTTTTCCTCGCTAGCCAACCCGGCCGGGCCGCAGCCAGTAAAGAAAACCGATAACAGCGGCTCGCACACCGGCGTGGCCGGCGCGCCGGAAGTGCAGTACATCGGTGGCCTGTTCAAGGGCATGCTCTCGTTTATCGACCAGCCAAAGGATGACCAGCTGAAAGCGTACTCGGCGCAGGTATACGCCAACTCGCCGTTCACCAAGCAGCTCGAAGAGCAGGCCAAAGGCGAGGCGGGCAACCCGGTGCCACGACGTGTCGGCGAGAAGTCGCCCATCAAGTACGTGTTCTATATTATCAAGGAAAACCGTACCTACGACCAAGTGCTAGGCGACATGAAAGAAGGCAACGGCGATACCACGCTGTGCCTTTTTCCCGAGAAAGTTACGCCCAATCACCACGCGCTGGCTCGCGAGTTTGTGTTGCTCGACAACTTCTACGTGAATGCCGAAGTCAGCGCCGACGGCCACAACTGGAGCATGGCCGCCTACGCCACCGACTACACCGAGAAAACCTGGCCCACCTCCTACGGCGGCCGCGGCGGCACCTACGACTACGAAGGCAGCCGCAAAATTGCCTACCCTCGCGACGGCTACATTTGGGACTACTGCCAGCGCGCCGGTTTAAGCTACCGCAGCTACGGCGAGTTTGCTGGCGACGGCAAAGCCACGCTCAAGTCGCTGGAAGGCCACATTGCCCTAAAGTCGCCGGGCTTCGACATGGACATTAAGGATGTGGAGCGGACGCGCATCTGGCAGCAAGACTTCGACTCGCTGCTAGCGCTAGGCGCTGTGCCGCGCTTCAACACCATTCGGCTCGGCAACGACCACACCAGTGGGCAGCGCAAAGGCAAGTTCACGCCCACCGCCGCTGTAGCCGACAACGATCTGGCGCTGGGGCAGTTCGTGGAGCACCTCACCAAAAGCAGCATCTGGAAAGAGTCGGTGATTTTTGTGCTGGAAGACGATGCCCAGAACGGGCCCGACCACGTAGACGCGCACCGCTCACCGGCCTTCGTCATTAGTCCCTACACCCGGCGCGGCGCCGTCGACCACACCATGTATTCCACCTCGGGCGTGCTACGGACTATGGAGTTGATTTTGGGCTTGCCACCCATGAGCCAGTACGATGCCGCCGCCTTGCCGCTCTACAACTGTTTCCAGGCCACGCCCAACCTGGCGCCCTACCAGGTGAAAGCCGCCCGCGTAAATCTGGAAGCCCGCAACACTGCCTGGAACAAAAGCGCCGAGCGCTCCGAGCATTTCAACTTCGCCTCCGAAGACGCCGCCCCCGATCTGGATTTAACCGAGGTAGTGTGGAAAGCCATCAAAGGCGAGAATTCCGTGGTGCCGGCGCCCCGCCGCGGCGCCTTCCTAAAGCTGGAACAAAGGCGCCGCGACGACGATGACGACTGAGCTAGAAATTGCCTAATGCAGAGCCTGCTAGCATCTGGCCTTGGATTGGGCTAGGTGACGCACCTAAGAAGGGAGGCCCCGCGGCTACTTAATGGGCTGTTCACAGCGTTTCTTGGCCCGCGGCCCGGCCCGCCACGCGCCCCGAGAAAAGGCACCCGCCCAGGAACGTGCCTTCCAGAGCCCGGTACCCGTGCATGCCGCCGCCCCCAAAGCCCGCCACCTCTCCCGCTGCGTACAGGCCCGGCACGGGTTGCCCTTCCGGGCCCAGCACCCGGCCCGAAAGGTCGGTTTCCAGTCCGCCCAGCGTTTTGCGGGTGAGTATGTGCATCCGAACCGCAATCAGGGGGCCATATATTGGGTCGAGTAGCTTGTGGGGTTTGGCCGTCCGAATCAGCTTGTCGCCTATGTAGCCGCGGGCCCCGCGAATGGCCGTTATCTGGCCGTCCTTGCTGATGGGGTTGTCGAGCTGTTGGTCGCGGGCGCGTACTTCCCGCTCTAGCGCCTCAAGGTTGATGAGGGGTTCAGCCGTTAAGGTATTCATGCCTTGCACCAACTCGGCTAGGGTGTTGCGCACCACGAAATCCGCGCCGTGCTGCTTGAACGCCTCTACCGGAGCGGTTGCTTTTTTACCAAAGGCCCGGCCCAAACTTTGGCGCCAGCTTTTGTTGGTCCAGTCCGGGTTTTGCTCGGAGCCGGAAAGGGCAAATTCGTGGCGGATAATTTTCTGCGTCAAGACAAACCAGCTGTAGTCGTAGCCGGTCTGCCGCAAGTGCTGCAAGGTGCCCAGCGAATCGAAACCGGGGTACAATGGGCCGGGCAGGCGGTTGCCACACGCATCCAGCCACAGCGAAGACGGGCCTGGCAAAACGCGAATGCCGTGCTGGGGCCAGATGGAATTCCAGTTTTCCAGGCCCTCGGGATAGTGCCACATTCGGTCTTGGTTGATGAGGTGCCCCCCCGCCGCGGCACTGATGCCCAGCATCAACCCATCGACGTGGTCGGGCACGCCCGAGAGCAGGCGCTCGGGTGGCGTGCCCATGCGGGCGGGCCAGTGTTGGCGCACCAGCGCGTGGTTGCCCCCCATGCCCCCGGCCGTTACGATGACGGCTTGGGCCCGCAGCGTGAAGTCGCCCACGGCGCGCCGGGAGCTTTTTGCGCCGCGGGGCACCGAACTGGGCTCCAGAATCTGGCCCTGGACGCCGTCCACAACGCCGTTGGTAACGGTCAGCTCCGTCACGCGGTGGCGAAACTTCAAGGTGACAAGGCCGCGCTGCACTGCTTCGCGGACGCGCTGCGCAAACGGGGCCATCACGCCGGGCCCCGTGCCCCAGGTCAGGTGGAACCGGGGCACCGAGTTGCCGGGCCCCAGGGCCCCATAGCCGCCGCGCTCGGCCCACCCCACAATGGGGAAGAACCGTAACCCCATCCGGTGCAGCCACGCGCGTTTCTCACCGGCCGCAAACGCCACGTACGCCTCGGCCCAGCGGCGGGGCCAGGCGTCTTCGGGCCGGTCGAAGGCAGCCGTGCTCAGCCAGTCCTGGAGCGCCAACTCGTAGGAATCCCGAATACCGAGGCGCTGCTGCTCGGGCGTGTCAACCAAGAACAGCCCGCCCAACGACCAGAAGGCCTGCCCACCCAAACTTTGCTCGGGTTCCTGATCCAGCAGCAGCACCCGTTTGCCGGCATCCGCCAGTTCTGCTGCCGCCACCAAGCCGGCCAGCCCCGCACCAATAATGAGAACGTCTGCTTCCGTAGGCATAGAGTTGCTTGCTAAGATGTTATGGCCATTGGCTGCCCTTTCTGGGCCTTGCTGGTGGTCACGCGGAGCAGAACCAAGAGCTGACCCCTGCTGGGTAAAAAAGTAACTATTTTACCTCGAACAGCAGGCCCACATACACCAGCCGGCCGTAGCTCGGGGAGCCATACACCTGGTAGTTAGTTGAGTTAAATAAGTTGGTGCCACCGGCCTGAAAGGTAGTATGCAGGCCGGGTATGGTGTAGCCCAACTGGGCATCCACTACCTGCGCCCGGGGCAGCGTGCCGGTGGCGAAGGTGGATTCGTAGAGGAAGCGCTCCACCCAGCGGTAGTTGAGCGTGTAGCTTAGTTTGCGCTCCAGTGCTTGGCCGCTGGCCCCGAGGTTGAATTTGTGCTTGGGGGTGTTGAAAAACGACTGCGTACCAGGCTTGAAATTAGTGGTCAGCAGCTCGTTGTAGCTGTAGTTGCCGCTCAAAATAAAGCTCGGCGAGAAGGTGTAGTTCAAGGTCAGGCCGGCGCCGTTGGTGCGCACCTGCTGGTCGACGTTGGCGGCAATCTGGATAACCCGGGTCGGGTTGGCGGGGCTCTGGAAGCGGCTGAGGGCGGCAGCGGCAATCTGCAGGGCCGTAGGCCGGCTACCGTCCACGTTGCTAATGGAATTCTGGATAGCAATAAAGTCGTTGTAGACACTGTAGAAGTAGTCCACGTCCAGAAACAGCTGCGGGGTGAGTTGGGCGCGGTAGCCCACTTCGGCGCTATTCACTTGCTCTAGCTTCAGCGGGTCGGCCTGGTACTCGTAGGTGGCGAGGTCGGCGGCCCGGGTTGGGGCCAGAATACCGGGCAACTGAGTGGCTAGCGTAGTGGTGTACCCCCGATACCCGTTCTCCACGTTGCCCAGCAGGATGGCCCGGCCCACATCGAGGCGGATGTACTGGTTGTCTTGCGCGGGCGCCCGCAGGGCGCGGCTGAAACTGGCGCGCAGGTTGTGCTGCTTGTCGGGGCCCGCCGAATACACCGCCGAAACACGAGGGGAGAAGGCCGTGCCGAAGTTCTTGAACCGGTCGACGCGGGCAGCCGCGGCCAGTTGCAGGCGCTCGTTCACCAAGCCCTTAC